>NZ_JBHVEE010000188.1:0-15886 GCF_042802415.1 Streptomyces sp. NPDC057486
GGCCTGCGCGGAAGGAATCCCCGCGCAGGCCCGCTTCTTCCGTCTCACACGGCCATCAGGCCCAGGTGATCAGCCTCTTGGGCTGTTCCAGGATCGCGGCGACATCCGCCAGGACCTTGGAACCGAGCTCGCCGTCGATCAGACGGTGGTCGAACGACAGCGCCAGCGTGGTGACCTGACGGGGCTTCACCTTGCCCTTGTGGACCCACGGCTGCAGCTTGATCGCACCGACGGCGAGGATCGCGGACTCGCCCGGATTCAGGATCGGCGTACCCGTGTCGACGCCGAAGACGCCGACGTTGGTGATCGTCACCGTGCCGCCCGCCATGGCGGCGGGAGATGTCCTGCCCTCCCGGGCCGTGGCGACCAGCTCGCCCAGTGCGGCGGCGAGCTGCGGCAGGGTCTTGTCCTGCGCGTCCTTGATGTTCGGCACGATCAGACCGCGCGGCGTTGCGGCCGCGATGCCCAGGTTCACATAGTGCTTCTGCACGATCTCCTGGTTGGCCTCGTCCCAGGCAGCGTTGATCTCCGGGTTCCGCTTGATCGCGACCAGGAGCGCCTTGGCAATGATCAGGAGCGGGTTGACCCGGACCCCCGCCATGTCCTTGTCGTCCTTGAGCTCCGCCACGAGCTTCATCGTGCGCGTGACGTCGACCGTCACGAACTCGGTGACATGCGGTGCGGTGAACGCACTGCCGACCATGGCCTGCGCAATGGCCTTCCGCACACCCTTGACCGGGACACGGGTCTCCCGGGCACCCGGCACCGCGGCGGGCACGGTGGCGGTGACCGCCGGTTCCGGGACCGTGGCCGGAACCGGGGCGGGTGCGGGCGCCTGCGCCGGTGCGGGCATGGCCGCCGCGTGCACGTCCTCGCGCGTGATGATCCCGCCCTCGCCGGTCGGGACGACCGTGGCCAGGTCGATGCCCAGGTCCTTGGCCAGCTTGCGCACCGGCGGCTTGGCGAGCGGGCGGCTCTCCGGGACGGCCGGTCCGCGGCCGTTCAGCTCGCCCTGGATCGCGGCAGCCGCGGCCGCCGGCTGCTCGGCGCCCTTACGGGCGCGGCGCTTGGTGGAGGACTCTGCCACGCCGTAGCCCACCAGCACCGGCTGGCGGCCCTTCGGCGCCTCCGGTTCCGCAGCCGGTTCCGGTTCGGCCGGAGCCGGAGCCGCCTGTGCGGCCGCGTCACCGCTGCCCGGCGCCACGTCCACCGCGATGATCACCTGGCCGACGTCGACGGTCGTGCCCTCGGCGAAGCGCAGCTCGTGCACCACGCCGTCGAACGGGATCGGCAGCTCCACGGCCGCCTTCGCGGTCTCGACCTCGCAGACGACCTGGCCGTCGGTGACGGTGTCGCCCGGCTGTACGTACCACTTGAGGATCTCGGCCTCGGTCAGTCCCTCGCCCACGTCGGGCATCTTGAACTCACGGAAGCGAGCAGACGCTTCGGTCATCGTCGTCACGACCCCTCTCCTCAGTACGCCAGCGAGCGGTCGACGGCGTCGAGCACCCGGTCCAGGCCCGGCAGGTACTCGTCCTCGAGACGCGCCGGCGGATACGGGACGTGGTAGCCGCCGACCCTGAGCACCGGTGCCTCCAGATGGTAGAAGCAGCGCTCGGTGATGCGGGCGGCGATCTCGGCACCGGAGCCGTAGAACACCGGCGCCTCGTGGACGACGACCAGCCGGCCGGTCTTCTCGACCGAGGCCTGGACGGAGTCGAAGTCGATCGGGGACATCGACCGCAGGTCCAGGACCTCGATCGACTTGCCCTCCTCCTGGGCGGCAGCGGCGGCCTCCAGGCAGACCTTCACCATCGGGCCGTACGCGGCGAGGGTGAGGTCCGAGCCCTCCCGTACCGTCGCGGCCCTGTGCAGCGGGCCGGGAATGAGGTCGGTCTCGACCTCGCCCTTGTCCCAGTAACGCCGCTTCGGCTCGAAGAAGATGATCGGGTCATCGCTCTGGACGGCCTGCTGCATCATCCAGTAGGCGTCCGAGGCGTTGGACGGCGAAACCACCTTCAACCCGGCGACGTGCGCGAACAGCGCCTCGGGGGACTCGCTGTGGTGCTCGACGGCGCCGATGCCGCCGCCGTAAGGGATCCGGACGACGACCGGCAGCTTGATCTTGCCGAGCGCGCGGGCGTGCATCTTCGCGAGCTGCGTGACGATCTGGTCGTACGCGGGGAAGACGAAACCGTCGAACTGGATCTCCACGATCGGCCGGTAGCCGCGCAGGGCCAGACCGATCGCGGTGCCGACGATGCCGGACTCGGCGAGCGGCGTGTCGATGACCCGGTCCTCGCCGAAGTCCTTCTGGAGCCCGTCGGTGATCCGGAAGACGCCGCCCAGCTTGCCGACGTCCTCACCCATGATGAGGACCTTGGGGTCGGTGTCGAGGGCCTTGCGCAGCGACTCGTTGAGCGCCTTCGCGATGGACATCTTTTCCAGGGCCATGACTAGTTGCCCTCCTCGGCGAACGAAGCCTGGTAGGCGGCGAACTGGGCGCGCTCCTCGTCGACGAGGGGGTTCCCGTCGGCGTACGCGTGGTCGAAGATCGCCATTCGGTCCGGGTCGGGCATGGCCCGTACCGCTTCGCGGACCCGCTTGCCGAGAGCCTCGCTCTCCTCGTCGAGCGCGGAGAAGTACGCCTCGTCGGCGAGTTCCTGCTTCTCCAGGTACGTACGGAGCCGCAGGATCGGATCCTTGGCCTCCCAGGAGGCACGCTCCTCGTCCGCCCGGTACTTCGTCGGGTCGTCGGAGGTGGTGTGCGCACCCATCCGGTAGGTGAACGCCTCGACGAGGGTGGGGCCCTCGCCCCGACGGGCCCGCTCCAGCGCCGACTTGGTGACGGCGAGGCAGGCGAGTACGTCGTTGCCGTCGACCCGGACGCCGGGGAAGCCGAAGCCCTGCGCGCGCTGGTAGAGCGGGACGCGGGTCTGCCTCTCGGTGGGCTCGGAGATCGCCCACTGGTTGTTCTGGCAGAAGAAGACGACCGGGGCGTTGTAGACCGCGGAGAAGGTGAACGACTCGGCGACGTCGCCCTGACTGGAGGCGCCGTCCCCGAAGTACGCGATCACGGCGGAGTCCGCGCCGTCCTTGGCGACGCCCATGGCGTAGCCGGTGGCGTGCAGGGTCTGCGAGCCGATGACGATCGTGTACAGGTGGAAGTTGTTGCTGTTCGGGTCCCAGCCGCCGTGGTTCACACCGCGGAACATCCCGAGCAGATTGGTCGGGTCGACCCCGCGGCACCAGGCGACGCCGTGCTCACGGTAGGTCGGGAAGACGTAGTCGTCGTCCCGCAGCGCCCGGCCGGAGCCGATCTGCGCGGCTTCCTGACCGAGCAGCGAGGCCCACAGACCCAGTTCGCCCTGACGCTGCAGGGCAGTCGCCTCGGCGTCGAAGCGGCGGGTCAGGACCATGTCCCGGTACAGACCGCGCAGCTCGTCCGCGGTCAGGTCGATGGTGTAGTCCGGGTGCTCCACGCGCTCGCCCTCGGGCGTCAGCAGCTGTACGAGCTCGGGCTCGGAACTCTGTGGCGTCTTCGCGGCGCTGGTCCGCTTGCTGCTGCGTCGCGGTTTGCGCGCGGCAGTGCTCTCCACGGTCACGTGCGTGCTCCTCCGTCGGTCCGGCCCCCGGGGTCTGCCGGGAGACCAGTGCGGCTCGCCTGTGTCCGTACCCGTGCACGGGGTGGGTGCCGCTCGGCCGGGAACAGGCGTGACAGGTGCCCCGGCGAGCGCCCTGTCAAAGGCACGTTACCCAGTGCATCGCGCAACTGCGAAACCCTATCTGACCTGCGATTTTGCTTGGATATCCAAGTAAATCGAGAAATTCGGGAACTCTCGCTGGTCACAGCACTGGTAACAGCCTTGCAGGCCGCCGGAACAACGGCACGTTATCCCGCCGTTCAGCGGCAGGGAAGAGGGGAGTGTGTGAGACTGCGATTGTGCGTGAAGAAGGAAAAATCACCGTATTTCTGTTGGACGACCATGAGGTCGTTCGACGCGGGGTCCATGAACTTCTCTCGGTCGAGGACGACATCGAAGTCGTCGGCGAAGCCGCTACGGCGGCGGACGCACTGGTGCGTATCCCCGCCACCCGGCCCGATGTGGCGGTGCTCGACGTACGGCTGCCGGACGGCAGCGGGGTGGAGGTCTGCCGGGAGATCCGTTCCCTGGACGACAGCATCCACTGCCTGATGCTGACCTCGTACGCCGATGACGAAGCCCTCTTCGACGCGATCATGGCGGGCGCGTCGGGATACGTGCTGAAGGCGATCCGCGGCAATGAGCTGCTGAATGCGGTACGGGATGTGGCGGCCGGAAAATCGCTGCTGGACCCGGTCGCGACCGCGCGTGTCCTGGAACGGCTGCGGGAGGGAAAGAAGGGCCGGGACGACGACAAGCTCGCGAGCCTCACCGACCAGGAGCGCAAGATCCTCGATCTGATCGGCGAGGGGCTGACGAACCGGGTGATCGGCGAACGGCTCCATCTCGCCGAGAAGACGATCAAGAACTATGTCTCCAGCCTGCTCTCCAAGCTGGGCATGGAGCGCCGCTCGCAGGCCGCCGCCTATGTGGCGCGCCTCCAGGCCGAGCGGCGCTGAGCGGTACGGGACGGAGCCGCGGGCGCCTTCCCTGCTCTCCGACGGGGCCGCGGCCCTCGGTGACTTTCAGGACTTTGGTCCCGGACCACCCGGGGCCGCGGCCTCTTTCTGTGCCCGCCGCCGTATCGCAGAGTGGAGCGCATGTCCTCCGAGGAACTGCAAGCGATCGAGCTGCTCGCCCGGGTGCCGTACGGCCGGCTGGCGACGACCCGGCGGGCGCTCCCGTATCTGGCGGTGGCCCGTCACATCGTGATCGACAACCACGTCGTCCTGCGGCTGCACAGCGGAGTCGGGTACCACGCCTCGTGCGACGGCACCGTCGTCGCGTACGGGGCGGACAATTTCAACGCGGCGGCCTCCGGCGACGGCGGCGACCTGTGGTCGGTCCAGTTCACCGGCCCTGCCGAGATCGTGCATCCGACCGAGGAGCAGCGCGAGCGCTTCGGTGCAGCACCTCGGGTGGTCGACGGCGAAACCTTCGAGCCGGTCTTTCTCCGCCTGGCTCCGCACTTCGTCACCGTGCACACTCTGGGCTTCCACGCAAGTGAGGCGAACGGACACGCAGCGTGATCTACCATCTGGCGAGTGCCGCGCTCATCTGTCACCCTCCCGCCTGTTCCTCCGGTCGGCGAGGTGCTGCGCCGCTACCCGGACACCGGTGAGCCGCTCAGCTGCAAGCCCCTCACCAAGGGCCTCCTCAACCACGGCTACCGCGTCTCCACCACCCGCGGCTCGTACTTCCTCAAACACCACCTGGACGACTCCACCGGCGACCGCGCGACGATCGTCCGCCAGCACCGCGCCACCCAGCGGCTGCAGTCGCTGGGGGTTCCGGTCGCCCCGCCCGTGGAGGACGCGGAGGGTGACACGGTCACGGAGATCGACGGCCGGTGCTACGCGCTGCACCCCTGGGTGGACGGACTGCACCGCGTCGGCGCCCAGCTGACCCTCGCGCAGTCGGAACGGCTCGGGGCGCTCCTCGGAGCCGTGCACACGGGGCTCGCGCAGG
This sequence comes from Streptomyces sp. NPDC057486, assembly GCF_042802415.1. Taxonomy (NCBI): domain Bacteria; kingdom Bacillati; phylum Actinomycetota; class Actinomycetes; order Kitasatosporales; family Streptomycetaceae; genus Streptomyces; species Streptomyces sp. NPDC057486. The sequence continues at coordinate 5,613 of NZ_JBHVEE010000188.1, forward strand.
TGATGGAGACGGGGGCGACCGGGGGGCGCGGGCATGCCAGCCCGGACGCCGTCGACACGTTCGCGCTGATCGACGACCTGCTGGCCGCGGCGCGGGACCGCCGCCCCCGGGACTCCTTCGACGAGCTGGCCGAGCACCGTCTCGTCGAGCGGCGTGCCCTGCTGGAGCGGCACGCCGACCGCCGGCCGCCCACCCCCGACCTCCCGGCGACCGGCTGGGTGCACGGCGACTTCCACCCGCTGAACGTGCTGTACCGGGACGCCGACCCGGTGGCGATCATCGACTGGGACCGGCTGGGGGTGCAGCCGCGCGCCGAGGAGGCGGTACGGGCCGCGGCGATCTTCTTCGTGCAGCCCGCCGGGAAGCTGGACCTGGAGAGGGTACGGGGCTACGCGCGGGCCTACCGGTGTGCCGTCGGGGCGGGCGCCTGCGAACTGGCCGCCGCGGTGCACCGGGTGTGGTGGGAGCGGCTCAACGACTTCTGGATACTGCGCTGGCGCTACCGCCTGGACGACCGAAGGGCCGACCCGCAGTTTCCTGCGGTGTCGGCCCTGGCGGTCTGGTGGACGCGGGAGTACGAGGCGGTGCGCGACGCCTTCACGGGGTGAGGGCGGCCGGCGCCACAGGGGCTCTACTGAGGCGTACCGCCGACCGCGCTGCCACCGGGGCTGCCGGCGTCCGCGCCGGCGACGTCGCCGGCGCCGCCCGGCGTGCCCGGAGCGGTAGCCGTGTCACTCGGCGCGGGGGTCTCGCCACCGGTCGTGCCCTCGTTCGTCGTGCCGTCGGACGTACCGGTGTCCGGCGGGGTGGCCGTGTCGGACGGGGCCTCGGACGGCTTGCTCGGCGAAGGGGATCTGGAGAAGGACGGCGGTTTGCTCGACTGCCGCTCGCCACCGGTGGTGTCGGCCGGCGGCGGGACGATGTCCGTCTGCTCGTCGGTCGGCTCCGCCGAACTCTCCTTCGTGGCAGGGGAGCTGGAGGTCGTGGGGGGCGGTTGCCGGTGGTTGTTGTCGTTGTTGCTCGCGGCGTTCACCGCGATGGCGACACCCGCCCCGATCGCGATCAGCGCGAGGACGACGAACAGCCAGAGCTTGCCGCGGCCGCCACCGCTGCGGTGTCCGCCGTCGTACCCGCCGTCGTCCGGATTCATCGGCGGCAGGATCGGACTCTGCGAGGTGTCCCCGTGCTGCGGGTGCCCCATCGCCATCGTCCCGCCGGGCATGCCCATGGCGGGGGTGTTGCCGCGCTCGTGCGCGGTGACCGGTCCGGTGTTCCACGTGCCCGTGTGCCCACCCTGCACCTGGAGCATCTGAAGGCCGTACTGAACCAGCCCGCGCATCTCCTCGGCGCTCTGGAACCGGTCGTCCGGGTCCTTCGCGAGCGACCGCATGACGAGCCCGTCCAGCTCGGGCGGCACCGCGTCCATGATCTCGGACGGCGGGACCGGAATGTCCTGAACGTGCTGGTACACCACGGAGAGCGGTGTCTCACCCGTGAAGGGGGGCCGCAGCGCGAGGAGTTCGTAGAGCAGACAGCCGGTTGCGTACAGGTCGGAACGGTGGTCGACGGCCTTGCCCAGCGCCTGCTCGGGGGAGAGGTACTGCGGCGTGCCCATGACCATGCCGGTCTGGGTCATCGTCGACTGCGCGCCGTGCAGCGCACGGGCGATGCCGAAGTCCATCACCTTGACCGCGCCGGAGTTCGTGATGATCACGTTGGCCGGCTTGATGTCACGGTGCACGATGCCGTGCTGGTGCGAGTACGCGAGGGCTTCCAGCACCCCCGAAACGATGATCAACGCCTGCTCGGGCGGCGGCGCCTCTGCGTTGAGCAGCAGATCGCGGATGGTGCGGCCCTCGACGAGCTCCATCACGATGTACGGGACGGTCTGGCCGCCCACGACGTCCTCACCGGAGTCGTACACGGCGACGATCGCATGGTGGTTGAGGCCCGCGACGGACTGTGCCTCACGCGTGAACCGGGCCTTGGAGACCGGGTCCTCGGCAAGATCGGAACGGAGCAGCTTCACCGCGACCGTACGTCCCAGCCGGACGTCCTCCGCGGCAAAGACCTCGGCCATGCCGCCCCGGCCCAGCCGGTGCGTCATCCGGTAACGTCCGTCACCGACCACACCTCCTATGCCCCAGGAGTCGGCCGCATCCGAAACTCCGCCGCCGTTTGCTTCGGGTTCGGGTGCCATCAGTCCTCGCCGTCGTATCTGTCCGCACGTCCGCGGGTTCTCACGGTGTCTTGCATGCCTTGCTGCATCGCCACGTCACGCTACAGGCTCTGTCGGACACCCGGTCTTGAGAGGGACGGGCCATCAAACCGGCTGCCGCCCCGCTCACGCAAATTCCATGCTTTTCCTGTAACGCTTCCGAGACGCTTCTTGTGCGTAGGGTCACGGAACGGGCACCCGGCTTGACGTGTCGTACCCCTCGGGCAGACTTGGCCCGTCATACGGATCTTCGCGTGAGACGCGCGCCGAGGGGGAAGCAAGTCATGAGCCAGGACGGCGCACACGGCGCCCAGGGTCGCTACGCGGGTGGTTCGGTCGCCGGCGGCCGCTACCAGCTTCGCGACCTGCTCGGCGAAGGCGGGATGGCGTCCGTATATCTGGCGTACGACTCCGCGCTCGACCGTCAGGTGGCGATCAAGACCCTGCACACGGAGCTGGGGCGCGAGCAGTCCTTCCGTGAGCGGTTCCGTCGCGAGGCTCAGGCCGTGGCCAAGCTGCAGCACACCAACATCGTCTCGGTCTTCGACACCGGCGAGGACGAGCTCGGCGGCGCGCTGATGCCGTACATCGTCATGGAATACGTCGAGGGGGAGCCCCTCGGCTCCGTACTCCAGGCGGACATCCGCAGTTACGGCGCGATGCCGGCCGACAAAGCACTCAAGGTCACCGGCGACGTTCTGGCCGCGCTGGACACCAGCCACGAAATGGGCCTGGTCCACCGCGACATCAAGCCCGGCAACGTGATGGTGACCAAGCGCGGCGTCGTGAAGGTCATGGACTTCGGCATCGCCCGTGCCATGCAGTCGGGCGTCACGTCGATGACGCAGACCGGCATGGTCGTCGGCACCCCGCAGTACCTCTCCCCCGAACAGGCCCTGGGCCGTGGGGTGGACGCGCGCTCCGACCTGTACTCGGTCGGCATCATGCTGTTCCAGCTGCTGACCGGACGGATCCCGTTCGACGCGGACTCGCCGCTCGCCATCGCGTACGCGCACGTCCAGGAGGAGCCGGTCGCGCCGTCCTCCATCAACCGGTCGATCACCCCGGCGATGGACGCACTGGTCGCCCGGGCACTGAAGAAGAACCCGAACGAGCGCTTCCCCAGCGCGGCGGCGATGCAGGACGAGATCACGCGCGTGCTGAACGCCGGCGGCCAGACGGGCGCCCCGGTGATCATCGGCGGCGCGGCCGGACCGGCGAACAGCGGCTCGGGCGTCGGCTCCGCGGTCTTCCCGCCGGTCGACCAGTCCACGCAGGCGCCGCAGGGCGTGCAGATGCCGTACCAGCCGCAGCAGTACCAGCAGCAGCCCGGCCCGTACGGCCCGCCGACCCCGGCGCCCACGCCGTCGCCGAGCTACGGCTACCCGCAGTCGAGCCCGGCGTACCGGACCCCCGCCCCGACGCCGTACACGATCTCGCCGCAGCCGGTGGGTGGCGGCGGTGGCACGGGTGGCGGCAAGCGGAACATGCCGGTGATCGTCGGTTCGATCGTGGTGGCACTGATCGCGATCGGCGGGCTGATCACGGTGCTGTCGCTGAAGAACGACCCGGGCTCGGACACGGGCAAGGGCGGTGACCCGAACAGCTCGCCGGTGGCGGGCGAGCACAAGGATCCGGAGCGCAACCGGACGATGAAGACGGAAGACTGCACCGACCCCTCCGAGGACGGCGACGACCCGAGCAAGATCGAGGCGCCGAACTTCACGTACAAGGACTACCTCTCCGCCAAGGAATGTGCCACGGCCGCGGGCTGGACGGTCAAGAAGATCAAGGTCCCCGGCAACACCTACGCCGAGGACCAGGTCCTGGAACAGTTCCCGTCCGCCGGTACCGCCATGGAGGAGAAGGGCGCGCACTTCGAGCTGCGCGTCTCGACGGGCGACCCGGCCTGAGACGCACACACAGGAAGAAGTGACGGTCCGGCACGCGTGAGGTGTGCCGGACCGTTCTGCCTTACGGGCGCCCGGGATGCCGGACAGGGATTTGAGATGCCGGACATATCGGCACATGTGACGCTGACCCCATGGCTTCAGCACTCCTCTCCATATGGTCGTCGAGGTGTGTGGCCTGTCTGGTGATAGCCGCGGGGGCTGCCTTGGGGCAGGCACAGGGACAGGCACACGCCGACCAGCGCACTTCCGGTGGTACGCCGGGGCTGACCCGGGCTCGGCCCGGCCAATCGGTGGCCGCTCCACCGCCCCCCGAGCACTCCCCGCCCCCGAGCTCCGCCGCCCCGACCGGCACCGCCTCCTCCGATGCATCCGCCGGCCCGACGGGCGGACCGTCCGTCACCCCTTCGGCCGATCACGCGACGCCTCCGTCCTCGCCCTCCCCGGCCGCGTCGCCCCGCAGACCGGCCACCCCCTCCGCCTCGGCGTCCCGCTCGGCCTCACCTTCCCGCTCGGCCTCGCCCTCCCGCTCGGCCTCACCTTCCCGTTCGGCCTCGCCCTCCCGTTCGGCCTCGCCCTCCCGTTCGGCCTCGCCCTCCCGTTCGGCCTCGCCCTCCCGTTCGGCCTCGCCCTCCCGTTCGGCCTCGTCACCCATGAGCCCGGCCGCCAGGCCGTCGGCCCGCCCCGAGGCGCAGCCACCGCTCGCCGGGCGGCAGGCCGGGGAGGGGCGACTGCGGCCGGGCCGGCCGTTCTCATCGTCGGAGCTCGCCCATCGCGACACCCCCCACGGCCTGCCCGAGGTGCAGCCCGAGGTGCAGCCCGTCATGACGACTCCCGTCGCGGTGCCCGCGGTCACGCCCGCGGTGAGCGACTCCCCGCCCGAGGGCCGGCTCGCGCCACAGGCCCTCGACACTCCCGCCGCGCGACGAGTGCAGACGGTGTCACTGGGCGCCGGAATAGCCCTGGTCGGGCTGGGTCTGGGTTTCCTGGGGCTCCGGATGCGCCGCACGGGCTGAGGGGCGCGAGCGCCCGGCAGGGACTTGCACGGATCGACATACTCGGTATACATACTGAGTATGTCGATCCGTCACGGGCTCCTGGCCCTTCTGGAGCGTGGTCCCCGTTACGGCTCCCAGCTCCGCACCGAATTCGAGTCCCGCACCGGCTCCACCTGGCCCCTGAACGTCGGCCAGGTGTACACCACGCTGAGCCGACTGGAACGCGACGGCATGGTCGTCCAGGACGGTGAGGACGATCAGGGGCACGCCCTCTACTCGATCACCGACGGCGGACGTGCCGAACTGCGCAGCTGGTTCGAGACACCTGTCGACCGCAGCAACCCGCCCCGCGACGAGCTCGCGATCAAGCTCGCCATGGCGGTCGGTGCACCCGGCGTCGACATCCGGGCCGTCATCCAGTCGCAGCGCCACCACACCGTCAGGGCGATGCAGGACTACACGCGGCTGAAGGCGCAGGCGCTCGCCGACGTCCCGGCCAACCGTGACGAGGTGGCCTGGCTGCTCGTACTGGAACAGCTGATCTTCCAGGCGGAGGCCGAGGCCCGCTGGCTGGACCACTGTGAGTCGCGCCTGGTCCGCCTCGCCGAGGCCGCCGCCACCGATCCGGAGCCCGAGACGCGTACAACCGGCCGTGCCCCGGCACGCATCCCTGCGCGCCCGCGCCCACGGCGCTGACCGAAGAGTGAACCCGCGGTTCGCGGCGCCGACCGCAGAACCGATCCCGAGGGGGGAACCGACCACCATGTCCTCGCACGTCCCGTCCGCATCTCCGTCACCGACACCCCGGCCCTCCGCCGCGCCCCTGCCCGTCGACGCACCCGTGCTCGAACTCCGCGATCTCACACGCACCCACGGCACCGGTATCGCCGAAGTGCATGCCCTGCGCGGCATCAACCTCTCCGTGCACACCGGTGAACTCGTCGCCGTGATGGGCCCGTCCGGCTCCGGCAAGTCCACTCTGCTGACGCTGGCCGGCGGTCTCGACACCGCGAGCAGCGGCCAGGTCGTCATCGAGGGGCAGGACATCTCCACGCTCGGCCGCAAGGGCGTCGCCGCCCTGCGCCGGCGCAGCGTCGGCTATGTCTTCCAGGACTACAACCTGATCCCGGCGCTGACCGCCGCCGAGAACATCGCCCTGCCGCGCGAACTCGACGGCGTCTCCGTGCGCAAGGCGCGCAAGGAGGCGCGGGCAGCGCTGGAGGAGATGGATCTGCTGCAGATCGCCGACCGGTTCCCGGACGAGATGTCCGGGGGGCAGCAGCAGCGGGTCGCGATCGCGCGTGCGCTGGTCGGGGACCGGCGCCTGGTGCTCGCCGACGAGCCGACCGGGGCGCTCGACTCGGAGACCGGTGAGGCCGTCCTCGCTCTGCTGCGGAACCGGTGCGACCAGGGTGCGGCCGGGGTGATGGTGACGCACGAGCCGCGGTACGCCGCCTGGGCGGACCGGGTGGTGTTCCTCCGGGACGGCTCGATCGTCGACCAGACGCTGTCCACCGGCGCCGACTCGCTGCTCGCCGTCGAGGGCGCCAAGTGAGCGTGTTCACGGGCTGGCGTGCCGCCCTCCGCATCGCCAGGCGCGACGCGATGCGCGCCAAGGGCCGCAGCGCATTGGTGGTCGCGATGATCGCGATACCGGTGCTCGGCGTCACGGCCCTCGATGTGACGTACCGCAGCGTGACGCCGACCGTCGCCGAGCAGCTGACCAGCGAAATGGGCTCCGCCGACGCGCTGTTCAGCGACGGGATGATGGGACCCATCGAGCAGCTCCCCGATGGGGCGGTGAGCAACATCTACATGGGCGTGGACGACGCACCGCCTGTGGAGGACGGCGACCCGGTCGACATCAGGACGACGTTCCCCAAGGGTTCGCGGGCGATCAGCATCCAGTCCGTCCCTGCGAGTGTCACCACCCGGTACGGCGTCACGAACACCGACATCGTCGAGATCCGGACGTCGGACACGATGGCCCGCGGCAAGATCGACCTCGTGCGCGGCGCCTACCCGCACGGCAAGGGCGAGATGGCCGCCACGGAGCCGTTCATGAAGGCGACCGGGCTGCACGTCGGCTCGACCACCACCGTGCGCAACTCCGGCCGGGCGTACACCATCACCGGTGTGGTCGAGCTGCCCAGCGAGCTGAAGACCGAAGCGCTCTACGCCGACCCCGGTGCGGTGATCGCTCCGTGGAAGACCAAGGCCGACCACGACAAGAAGGTGCTTCCGCCGAACGCCGAGTCCATGGACTGGCTGGTCAAAGGCCCCGCAGGGGTAGGCGTGACCTGGCCGCACGTCATGGAGGCCAATAAGTCGGGAGTGCTCGTCACGTCCCGGCAGGTCGCCCTCGATCCGCCGCCGGACTCCGAGGTCCCGCTGATGGCCAGGAACCCCCACATCGCCGACGGCGGCTCCGGAGAGCTCAGCACGGCACTCGTCACCGTGGTCGCCATGGCGGTCCTGGAGATCGTGCTGCTCGCCGGACCGGCCTTCGCGGTCGGTGCGCGACGTTCCCGACGTCAGCTCGGCCTCGTCGGCACCTGCGGCGGAGACAGGCGCCATGTCAGGGCCGTGGTGCTCGGTGGCGGTCTGGTGCTCGGTGGCGTCGGAGCAGTGATGGGTGTCGTGGTCGGCCTCGGGCTCACCGCGGCTTTCCAGCCCGTGATCGAGAACTGGGCCGGACACCGATTCGGCTCTCTGACGATGCCGCCGCTGGAGTTGCTGGTCATCGCCGCGATCGGCCTGATCACCGGCTTGTTGGCGGCGTTCGCCCCGGCAATCGTGGCGAGCCGGCAGTCCGTACTGGAGTCGCTGACCGGCCGGCGCGGCGTACGCCGCTCCTCCCGGGTGCTGCCCGTCCTGGGCGCCTGCCTGCTTGCGCTCGGTGGCGCGATCGCCCTCTACGGCGGTACCAGCGGGAATTCGGCACTGGTCGCCGGCGGATCGATCGTCGCCGAACTCGGTCTGCTCGCCTGCATCCCGGTGATCGTCGGCTTCCTCGGGCGGCTCGGCAGGAGGCTGTCTCTCTCGCCCCGGATGGCGCTGCGCGACGCCGCCCGCAACCGTGGTCGTACCGCTCCCGCCGTCGCCGCGGTCATGGCGGCCGTCGCGGGTTCGGTGGGCATCGCCACTTACATGTCCAGCTACTCGGCCGAGTACGAGTACAACTACACCCCCTCGCTCACCGAGGGAACCATCGCCGTCTCGTCCTTCGACGAGAAGTCGGCCGAGCGGCTCCCGCTGGCTCGGACGGCCGTGGAGCGGAACATGGCCGTCACCGGCCGACACGCGGACTTCCGACGGGTCTGGGCGGGCAGCGACTGCAACTCCTACGAGGAGAACCACTGCGGCACGCTGGAACTGGTCAAGCCCAGCGGCAAAGCACACAGTTGTCCGCTCACCCGCAAGGGGGCCAAGGAACTCGCCGCGCGACTCTCCGCCGACGCGCACAAGAAACTGGTGCGTTCCCCCGCCTGCCTGACCGACCTGATGGCATCGGGTCTCTTCAGCCCGGACGGGAGCAACATCGTCGTCGCGGACACGGCCCTGCTCGATACGTACGTGAAGCTCGACGACCCCGCGGCCGCCGAGGCGCTGGCCGCGGGCACGCCGGTACTGCTCAACCCGGTGTACGCGGAGAACGGCGAGGTGACCATCAAGTCGGTCCACCAATACAGCGAGAAGGACAAGAAGAACTGGAAACAGCACCCGGGCAAGGCGCGGACCACCGTGGACAAGCTGAAGGTGTACGTGGCCCCCGCCAAGTACGCCGCCACCCCCGGAATCCGCATGATCCTTCCGGAACGGACCGCGGAGCGGCTCGGCCTGCACACCAGGGCGGCCGGAAGCGTGTATGCCGTTTCCCATGCCCCGACGAACGCCGAGGACCAGCGGGTTTCCGGTGCCATCGCGCAGGCCGGCGGCGGAATGTGGGTGCAGTCCGAACACGGCCCGGGCCCGCAGGACAACACCGTACTGCTGATCCTGACCCTGTTCGCCGGCGTGGTGACGCTGGGCGCCGCCGCAATCACGACGGGCCTCGCCAAGGCGGACGCGGAGGCCGATCTCAACACCCTCAGCGCGGTGGGTGCCCCTCCGAGCGTGCGGCGGAGGCTGTCCGGCTTCCAGTGCGTGGTGGTGGCGCTCACAGGTGTGGTGCTCGGCACACTGGCAGGTCTGGTGCCCGCGGTGGCACTGCGCCTCATCGACCTGCGTGAAGCGCTGAAGGCGATGCGGCTCGACCCCACACAGTCGGCGTACACGCCGATCGTGCTGCCCTGGGCGACCATCGGTTTGCTTGCCGTGGTCGTCCCGCTGCTGGCCGGGCTGCTCGCAGCGGCGTTCACCCGCTCACGGCTGGCGCTGGCCAGGCGCGCCGGATGACGGCCGAACGATTGACCGTGACGGCCGGTTGATGCGCCGACCGGGCGGATAAGGTGCCCCCGAAAACGGTGGATCAACCGTATTCGGGGGCACCACCCTGTTGAGCAGGACGTGTGCGAGACAATGGGCGGCATGGAGATGCCGAGGAATGAACGGTCGCAGGAGCACCCCCAAGTCCTCGTAGTGGGACAGGACGGCATGGCGATCGGCGGCGGTGGTACTGACGACGAATCGCGTGAGGTCCCAGTGACAGAAATGGTCGAACAGCCCGCGAAGGTCATGCGCATCGGCAGCATGATCAAGCAGCTCCTGGAAGAGGTCAGGGCAGCTCCTCTCGACGAGGCGAGCCGGGTCCGGCTCAAGGAGATCCATGCAAGCTCCGTGAAGGAGCTGGAGGACGGCCTCGCCCCGGAGCTGGTGGAGGAGCTCGAGCGGCTCTCCCTGCCGTTCACCGAGGAGTCGGTGCCCTCCGAGGCGGAACTCCGAATTGCGCAGGCTCAGTTGGTCGGCTGGCTGGAAGGCCTCTTCCACGGCATCCAGACGGCGCTGTTCGCCCAGCAGATGGCGGCCCGGGCGCAACTGGAACAGATGCGTCGCGCCCTCCCGCCGGGCAGCGGCCACGAGGACGATGACGGCGCGTCGGACGCGCACGGGGCGATCCGCTCGGGGCCGTACCTGTAACGCGCACGCGTTCCCACCACCTGTCTACGCACGTACGGACAGCGGGGCCCGGCACACGAATCGGTGTGC
>NZ_JBHVEE010000189.1:0-15686 GCF_042802415.1 Streptomyces sp. NPDC057486
CGTCGACGGAACGTTCCGTCGACGGGCGCCGATGAATGTAAACCGGCCGGGTCCGTATCTCGGTACACGCCGGCCGGCGTGTGGGGGTCAGTGGATGATGCCCGTGCGCAGGGCCACGGCGACCATTCCGGCGCGGTCACCGGTGCCGAGCTTGCGGGCGATGCGGGCGAGGTGGCTCTTGACCGTCAGGGCGGAGAGCCCCATGGAGACGCCGATGGCCTTGTTGGACTGGCCCTCGGCAACCAGCCGGAGCACCTCCACCTCGCGGCCGGACAGTTCGCGGTAGCCGCCCGGGTGGCTCGGGGTGCCGGGGGGCCGGCGGTGCATACGGGCGGCATTGGCGCCGATGGGGGCGACGCCGGGTCGGGTCGGGTGGCCGATATTGGTACGCGTGCCGGTGACGACATAGCCCTTCACGCCGCCCGCGAGGGCGTTGCGTACGGCGCCGATGTCATCGGCGGCCGAGAGGGCGAGGCCGTTCGGCCAGCCTGCGGCTCGGGTTTCGGACAACAGGGTCAGCCCGGAACCGTCGGGCAGATGGACGTCGGCAACACAGATGTCGCGCGGGTTGCCGACGCGGGGACGGGCCTCCGCGATGGACGACGCCTCGATGACGTCACGTACTCCGAGGGCCCACAGGTGGCGGGTGACGGTGGAACGGACGCGGGGGTCGGCCACGACGACCATGGCCGTCGGCTTGTTCGGGCGGTAGGCGACCAGGCTTGCGGGCTGCTCTAGGAGAACGGACACCAGGCCTCCTGGGGAGTGGCGGGACGGGCCGGCTCGGGGATGAAGCCGGGGCGAACCGTGCTTGAAGGGTCATTGACCTCTTCGGCAGCAGACCCGTCCTCCTTTAGAGGAAGATCACGATTTCATGCGTAACAATTCGGGCAAATCGGACGGGCTATCGATTGTACGAAAATAATGCCGACAGCTGTGCGAAGCCTGTGACGCGCCGTCACGGCCAGGAACCGCCGCCGGGGCGAGCGGCACGGTCCGGTGCCGCGTGCTCCGGCGACCGGGACGAGTGTGCGGGATCCGGGTTACGGCACCGACGGCGGGACGCTGCAGGCGGGAGGGGGTGTCCGCGGGTACGGCGGCGCGACCGGGCGTGCGGGACCGGGGGTGCGGATACGGCGGTGGGACGGGGCGTGCGGGATCCGGCTGCGGAGCGACGGGGCGCGCCGGCGTGAGGAACCGGGGTGCCGAACCGGCGTGCCGGCCCCCTTCCGGCGGCCGACGCGTCGAGCCTGCGCCCTGGATCCGGTGCCGGACCGGCGAGAAGGAAATCGGCACAACGGAATCCGTGCGATACGGAACCGGCGTACGCCGGATCCGCCTTCGTGTCCGGCCTGGTCACCCACATGGCGCATCCGGCCTACGCACCCACATGGCGCATCCGGCCCGCGCGCCCGGCCCGCACATCCGGTCGAGTCGCGGGGCGGGCCCGTGGAGCCCGCCCGCGCAATCCCCGCTACGGCGCCTGCGGCCCGCGCCGCTGGGGCAGTGTCACCACCGCCGCGTCGGCCGGTCCCGACGGCGGCAGGCCGGCGATCTGGCACAGCAGATCTCCCCACGCCGCCAGGTGCGCCGCCGTGTCCGGCACCCCGCCACGTCCCTCGTGCGGCGTCCAGGACGCACGGATCTCGATCTGGGTGGCCGGGCGCCGCTCGGCCAGTGCCCCGAAGTAGTGGGAACCGGCGCGGGTGACCGTGCCACCCGCCTCCCCGAACAACAGACCCCGCGCCTCCAGCGCGCCGGTCAGCCAGGACCAGCACACCTCCGGCAGCAGCGGGTCGGACGCCATCTCCGGCTCCAGCTCGGCGCGTACCAGCGTCACCAGCCGGAATGTGCCCTGCCAGGCCTCATGTCCGGCTGGATCGTGCAGCAGCACGAGGCGGCCGTCGGCGAGATCGTCCTCGCCGTCGACGACCGCCGCCTCCACGGCGTATGCGTGCGGAGCGAGGCGCTGGGGCGGCCGGGTCGGCTCCACTTCCAGCTCGGGGCGGAGCCGCGCGGAGCGCAACGCTTCCACCGCCGCCCGGAACGCGGGCGGGACGGAACCGCCCTCCGCACTGTCCTTGCCGTCAGCGCTGTCGCAATGTTCGGAAAATTGTCCCTGAGCCGGAGCCATGCGGGGAAGAGTAGGCGGAACCGGAGCCTCGTGCAGGGAGGGACACCCTGCGGGACTCGGCTCCTTACCGCTTCATGCGAAGATTCTGTGCGTGAGCGCCAACGACAGCCCCTCGGGCCAGCAGACGAAGACCTCCGCCACCCATGAGTCGGCGTTCCTGAAGGCATGCCGCCGTGAGCCCGTGCCGCACACGCCGGTCTGGTTCATGCGTCAGGCGGGGCGCTCGCTGCCCGAGTACCTGAAGGTGCGCGAGGGCATCGCGATGCTCGACTCCTGCATGATGCCGGAGCTGGTCACGGAGATCACGCTGCAGCCCGTGCGCCGCCACAAGGTCGACGCGGCGATCTACTTCAGCGACATCGTCGTCCCCCTCAAGGCCATCGGGATCGACCTCGACATCAAGCCCGGCATCGGTCCGGTCATCGCGGACCCGATCCGTACCCGGGCCGACCTGGCCCGGCTGCGTGACCTCACGCCGGAGGACGTCCACTACGTCACCGAGGCCATCGGGATGCTCACCGCGGAACTCGGGTCGACGCCGCTCATCGGGTTCGCCGGTGCGCCGTTCACTCTTGCGAGCTACCTCGTGGAGGGCGGCCCGTCCCGCAGCCACGAGCGCACCAAGGCGATGATGTACGGCGAGCCGGAGCTCTGGGCCGAGCTGCTCGACCGGCTGGCCGAGATCACCGGTGCGTTCCTGAAGGTGCAGATCGAGGCGGGCGCCTCGGCCGTGCAGCTCTTCGACTCCTGGGTCGGCGCGCTCGCCCCCGCCGACTACCGCCGCTCCGTGATGCCGGCCTCCGCGAAGGTCTTCGACGCGGTTGCCCCGTACGGTGTCCCGCGCATTCACTTCGGTGTCGGCACCGGTGAACTGCTCGGGCTGATGGGCGAGGCGGGCGCGGATGTCGTCGGCGTCGACTGGCGGGTCCCGATGGACGAGGGTGCGCGCCGGGTCGGACCCGGCAAGGCGCTCCAGGGCAACCTCGACCCGGCGGTGCTGTTCGCGCCGACGGCGACGGTGGAGGCGAAGGCACGCGAGGTGCTGGACGCGGCCGCCGGTCTGGAAGGTCACATCTTCAACCTGGGGCACGGCGTGATGCCGACGACCGACCCGGACGCGCTGACCCGGCTCGTCGAGTACGTCCACACGCAGACGGCCCGCTGAACCGGTCGCCGAAACGCACCCTGCTCACCGTGGAACCCTCGGGTTCCGCGGCGAGCAGTGCATTCGGGGGCGCTACGGGCAGTCTGGGCGGGGGTGCTCATGACGGGCGGTGCGATGACGAGTGGGGCGGCGCGGAACGCGCGTACAGAGTTTCGGATCATGTGATCGGTTCAACTCGACGTGCTCGTTTCGTCGCAACGGGTGACCAGGGTGATCGTCCCTCCGCCTGATGGCGGCGAGTGCCCTACACACCCGCCGCGCGCACGGCCTGGACCGTCTTGCGTGCCGCCACCAGGACCGGGTCCCACACCGGCGAGAACGGCGGGGCGTATCCCAGGTCGAGCGCCGTCATCTGGTCCACGGTCATCCCCGCGGTGAGTGCGACCGCCGCGATGTCGACGCGCTTCGCCGCTCCTTCACGGCCCACGATCTGTACGCCGAGCAGCCGGCCCGTGCGGTACTCCGCGAGCATCTTCACCGTCATCGGCTGAGCGCCCGGGTAGTAGCCCGCCCGCCCCGTCGACTCGATCGTCGCCGTGACGAACCGCAGCCCCACCGCGCGGGCGTCCTTCTCCCGCAGCCCCGTCCGGGCGATCTCCAGGTCGCAGACCTTGCTGACGGCCGTACCGACCACGCCCGGGAACGTCCCGTACCCGCCGCCCGCATTGGAGCCGATGATCTGGCCGTGCTTGTTGGCGTGGGTGCCCAGCGCGATATGCCGGGTGCGGCCCGCCACCAGGTCGAGAACCTCGACGCAGTCGCCGCCCGCCCAGATGTTGTCGTGCCCGACGACCCGCATCGACAGATCGGTGAGCAGACCGCCGTGCGGGCCGACCGGGAGGCCGGCCGCGCGGGCCAGCGTCGTCTCCGGTTCGACGCCGATGCCGAGCACCACCACGTCCGCCGGGTAGGTCCCCTCCTCCGTGGCGACCGCGGTGACCCGGCCGTCGGCACCAGTGATGATCTTGCTCACCCCGGCACGGTTCACGGTCGTGATGCCCAGACCGTCCATCGCGTCGTGGACCAGGCGCCCCATGTCGGGGTCGAGCGTCGCCATCGGCTGCTCCCCGCGGTTGAGGACCGTCACCTCGAAGCCGTGCTTCAGCAGTGCCTCAGCCATCTCGACACCGATGTAACCGGCGCCCACCACGACCGCGCGCCGGCCGGGCGCCCGGTCCAGGGAGTCCAGCAGCGCCTGGCCGTCGTCCAGGGTCTGCACCCCGTGCACCCCGGCCGCGTCCATGCCGGGCAGCTCGGGGCGCACCGGCCGGGCACCGGTCGCGATCACCAGCTTGTCGAAGCCGGCCCAGTACGTCTCGCCGGTCTCCCGGTCCAGCGCGCGCACCCGCTGCCCGGCGACATCGATCTCCGTCACCTCGGTGCGCATCCGCAGATCGATGGCGCGGGCCCGGTGCTCCTCGGGCGTACGGGCGATGAGGTCGTCCCGCTGCTCCACGTCACCGCCGACCCAGTAGGGGATGCCGCAGGCGGAGTACGAGGTGAAGTGGCCGCGCTCGAAGGCGACGATGCCCATCTCGTCCGGCCCCTTGAGCCTGCGGGCCTGGGACGCGGCGGACATGCCCGCCGCGTCCCCACCGATGACCACCAGTCGCTCCGCTGCCATGCCGGGTCCCTTCGAGCGTTGAGTTCGAAGGGACCACGCTACGGCCCTCAGGGAGCGGACGGAGTCTCCGGAGGTACGGGGGCGTGCTCGGGCGCCGCCGTCGGTACGGGGGCGTGCTCGGCCGCCCGGGGCGTGCCCCACCGGGTCGGCCGGGTGCGCACCAGCCGCCAGAGCAGCAGCAGCGCGGCCGCGGCCGCAAGGAACGGCGCCGCCGCACCCACCGCCATCGCGATCCACTTCACCATGGTCACGAACGCGTGCCAGCCGCCGCCGAGCGCGTCCACGAACCCCGGATCGTCGTCGTCCGCGCCCTGCGCGGCGGACTCCGGCTCGGTGAGGTCGAGGGTGATCGTCGCCAGGGTGGTGCGGTCCTTGAGCGACTCCCGCCGGGCGAGCAGCGACTCCAGCTCTGCCTGGCGATTGCTCAGTTCCCCTTCCAGGGCGACCACATCGGCAATCTTCTCGGCCCGGTCCATCAGTTTCCGGACCCGGGCGACGCTCGCCCGCTGGGTGGTGATCCGGCTCTCCACGTCGACGACCTGATCGGTGACGTCCTTGGCCTCCGACGTACGGGACAGCAGCTTTCCGCCGCCCGCCAGCTTCCGCAGCACGGCGTCGTACTCGGCCTGCGGCACCCGCAGCACCAGGTGCGACATCTCGTGCAGGTCGTCGATCCGGTCGGTGGACTCTTTCGCCACCAGCCCGCCCGCGTCCTCCGTGACCGAACGGGCCGTCGCGGCCGCCTTCGGCACGCTCTTCACCTCCACGGCGAGCGAGGCCTTCCGGATGACATGGGTGGTGGTCAGCGCGGGGGACCCGGTCGACCGAGCGGGGCTGCCGTCGGTGGCACCCCGGTCCGACTCGCCGCCGGCGGAGTCGGCGCGCTCCGCGGGAGCTGCCGCCTTGTTGTCCGCGGAGTCCGACATGCTCTTGCTGTCGGAGCTGTCGTCGGCGCCGCCGCAGCCGCTCAGCGCGAGCAGCGCGGCAAGCATCCCGGCGGCGAGCACCGCGCGCGGACGGCGGGTGGACGAACGGCTCGACTGACGCGCTCTCTGCATAACTGCTCCCCCTGGGCGGGTGGTTGATGGTGCCGGTTCGACGTGCGGGACAGGGGTGCGGGTTGCCCTTTACCGGTTTCGAAGCGGTCACGGTCAGGACTCGGAAGAGGTTTGAGAGAGTGGAGGCATGCAGCGTTCAACACACCGCGTGGACACAGGTACGGGTCATGTCGTCGTCATCGGCGGCGGCATCGCCGGACTCGCGGCCGCCCACCGGCTCATCGGCGCAGGACTGCGGGTCACGCTCCTGGAGGCGACCGACCGGCTGGGCGGCAAGCTCATGACCGGTGAGATCGCCGGCACCCAGGTCGATCTGGGTGCGGAGTCGATGCTGGCCAGACGCCCCGAGGCGGTCGACCTGGCGCGCGCCGTCGGGCTCGGCGACCGGCTTCAGCCTCCCGCCACCGCCACCGCGTCGGTCTGGACGCGGGGCGAACTGCGGCCGATGCCCAAGGGACATGTGATGGGTGTCCCCGGCGACCCCGCAGTACTCAGTGGGGTGATCTCCCCGGAGGGCCTCGCCCGCATCGCGCAGGAACGGGACCTCACGCCGACCGCGGTCGGCGACGATGTCGCGGTCGGCGCGTATGTCGCCGACCGGCTGGGCCGCGAGGTCGTCGACCGGCTCGTGGAGCCCCTGCTCGGCGGCGTCTACGCGGGCGACGCCTACCGGATCTCGATGCGCGCCGCCGTGCCGCAGCTCTTCGAGGTGGTCCAGGAGGGCGGCTCGCTGCTCGACGGCGTGCAGCGCATCCAGCAGCAGGCCGCAGCCCGGCAGCAGACCGGCCCGGTCTTCCAGGGCATCGACGGCGGCCTCGGCACCCTGCCGGGCGCGGTTGCCGACGCCGTGCGCGCCGGAGGCGGCGAGATCCTCACCGCCACGCCCGTCCTGGGCCTGACCCGTACCGCCGACGGCTGGGACGTCCGCACCGACACCCGGGTGATCGCCGCCGACGGCATCGTCCTCGCCGCCCCCGCCTGGTCCGCGTCGACGCTGCTGGCCGCCGAGTCCCCGGCCGCCTCCGCCGAGCTCGCGGGCGTCGAGTACGCGTCGATGGCGCTGGTCACCCTGGCGTTCCGGCGCTCCGACGTGGCGGTCACGGGCGCCCTCGACGGGCGCTCCGGCTTCCTGGTACCGCCCGTCGACGGCCGTACGATCAAGGCCTCCACCTTCTCCACCCACAAGTGGCAGTGGGTCGCCGACTCCGCCCCCGACCTGTTCATCCTGCGCACCTCGGTCGGCCGTTACGGTGAGGAGGACCATCTCCACCGCGAGGACACCGAACTCGTCGACGTCTCGCTGCGTGACCTCGCCGACGCCACCGGACTCGGGGCGAAGCCGGTGGACACCGAGGTCACCCGGTGGATCGGCGGCCTGCCCCAGTATCCCGTCGGCCATCTGACCCGGGTCGCCCGGATCCGCGACGAGGTCGCCAAGCTGCCGGGCCTGCGGGTCTGCGGAGCGGTGTACGACGGGGTCGGCATCCCTGCCTGCATCGCCGGCGCCCACCGGGCCGCGGACGAGATCGTCGCGGACATCGCGGGAGAGATCATTGCCACTGGGACCCTGGTTCAGGGCACACGGAGCGAGGCGGGACAATAGCCGTATGAGTGCGTCTGAGAAGATTCCGAACGCCGGTAAGAAGGCCAAGGACCTCAACGAGGTCATCCGCTACACGCTGTGGTCCGTCTTCAAGCTGCGCGATGTGCTGCCCGTCGACCGTGCCGGTTACGCCGACGAGGTCCAGGAGCTGTTCGACCAGCTCGCGGCCAAGGACATCACCGTCCGTGGCACCTATGACCTGTCCGGCCTGCGTGCCGACGCCGATGTCATGATCTGGTGGCACGCGGAGACGGCGGACGAGCTGCAGGAGGCGTACAACCTCTTCCGGCGCACCAAGCTGGGCCTGGCGCTGGAGCCGGTCTGGTCGAACATGGCGCTGCACCGCCCCGCCGAGTTCAACAAGTCGCACATCCCGGCGTTCCTCGCCGACGAGACGCCGCGCAACTACATCAGCGTGTACCCCTTCGTGCGCAGCTACGACTGGTACCTGCTGCCCGACGAGGACCGCCGCCGCATGCTCGCGGACCACGGCAAGATGGCCCGCGGCTACCCCGACGTCCGCGCCAACACCGTGGCCTCGTTCTCGCTCGGCGACTACGAGTGGATCCTCGCCTTCGAGGCCGACGAGCTGCACCGCATCGTCGACCTCATGCGTCATCTGCGGGCCTCCGAGGCGCGGATGCACGTCCGCGAGGAGGTTCCCTTCTACACGGGCCGCAGGAAGTCCGTCGCAGACCTGGTGGCCGGGCTCGCGTAGCGAGCGGGCTCCGACCACCCCAACCCGGAAGATCAGACGGCGGGCGCCGGCGCACGGCTGTGCGCTGCCTGCCGCTCCAGCGACACCGGGTTCGGCTTCGGGTTCGCCGAGGGCTCCGGCCTGCGGCGTTCCCGAGACCTGCGGGGAAGCGCACCGCCCTTCCCCGCAGGTCCCCGGCCCACCTCCGCGTGGGCCGTTCTCATGTTCCCGCGGGGGCACGACGGTCCGTGCCGCCCCGCCGCACGAGCGCTCACCGGCCGGGAACGGCTTCGCCCCGTACCTCGCCGCCGATCTGCGTGGCCGGCCGTGCGCCCGTTCGTCGTCGCCGATCCGGCGCACCGTCGCTGCGCCCGCTCGTACGCGTCGACCGGATCCTTGCTGCCGACGGCGAGAGGAGCCACGGATCGCCTGTGTGCCGAACCGCGGCGTGTCCGGTCCTGTCACCGCCTCTGTCCCCCCCGGCCGCCCCGGTCCGGACGAAACAGAGCTGCCGTGTGACCGGCGCCACCGCAGGTCCGCGCGGGAGGACTTCGGATCCGCCCCCTGTACACGGCATCGCCCGTTCGGAGATCCTCAGTGACTGTGACCGACAAGAAAAGCGATACAGCGTGGCCCGGGGGCATCAGCGCGATCACCCTGTTCGTCGAGGACCTGGACGCCACGAAACGTTTCTACCGGGAGGTCTTCGGGCTGCCGGTGACCTACGAGGACGACGACTCGGCCGTATTCGGCTTCGGGAACACCCTCATCAACCTGCTGAGGGTCCCTGCCGCGCACGAGCTGATCGAGCCCGCGCGCGTCGCGGCGGCCGACGCCGGATCCCGACTCCAGCTCACCCTCACCGTGGACGACGTGGACGCGATGTGCGAGGAGTTGGCCACGCGTGGTGTGACGCTGCTCAACGGACCGATGGACCGGCCCTGGGGCATACGGACCGCCAGCTTCCGCGACCCCGGCGGCCACATCTGGGAAATCGCCGAGTGACCGGGGGAGGCACCGGCGGACATCGACCGCGAGGTGCTGTTCGCGGCCCCGGCCGGCCACCTCACCGGCCGGGGTGTTCGCGTCAGAGGTGAGGGTCCCGGTGTGCTGTGCGGCCGTCGCCCGTGAGCGCGGCCCGCAGAGCCGGATCGTCGACGGCGCCGACCCCTCGTACGGCGACCGCCGCCAGCACGTCACGGTCCGCGCCGCCCGCCGGGGCGGCGTACGAGTCCAGCAGCCGCTGTCCCGTGGGAGAGGCCCAGGAGTCCCACGGATGGATCTCCCACCGGGCGATGACCAGGCAGCCGAGCGTCAGGACGAGCGGCAGTCCGAACCAGACCCACTCGGTCGTCGACGGGCCGCCGTGACCTTGCTCCTGACCGGGCAGCAGCAGCGCCGCACCGGCCATCGCGACCTCCAGCAGCGCCGCTCCGCGCACCGTGCGTACCGCCGATGCGAGGTCCGTCCGTTCGCCGCCCGGCAGGGCCAGACCCGCGGCGACGAGCCGGTCGGCGAGGGCGCGCACGGCATCGGCTGCGGCGGTGGCCGCACGTATCGGAGGGATGAGCGACTGCCCCGCCGGCCCGATGGCACGGATCACCGTCCGTTCGACCTCGTCCCGGCCCTCCGGGTCGACGACCGTCGCCCACCCGGTGTGGGCGAGGAGCAGGCGCCTGCGCAGATGCATGGTGACGAGCGCGAGATCGGCGACCCGATGCGGGCCACCGGCCAGGAACGCCGTCTCGTACAGGGTCAGTTCGACATCACCGGGGTCCCGGGCCCGGTCGACGGCCGCGGCGGCGAGGCAGAGCCGGAGGCAGGAGAGAGCCGCCGCACCCGATGCGACCAGCAGCAACAGAACCCAGAGCATGTCCGAGTTCTATGCGAGGTGGGCGGGGGAGCGCCATAGCCTGTTCAATATTCGGAATTCGGAACCGCGTTGCGAGGTGCCGGTGTCAGGAACTGCTGCTGCAGCTCGACCCCCCGCAGCTGGATCCACTGCTGCTTGAACAACTGCTGCCGGAACAGCCGGAGCCGCCCGACCCGCCGCAACTGGATCCGGAACTGCCGCCGCACCCGCTGCCTCCTCCGCAGCTGCGGCCCCCGCCCGGCGAACCGCTGGAGCTCCCGCAGCCGGAGCCGGAACCGACCGAACCGGCGCACCACACCGTCGCGACGACGTGGTCGTTGCTGCCGGAGGAGGAGTGAGGGGGCGACATCGGCCGCATCCCGCCGACCGTCCGCATCCGTGCGGCCGTCGCCAACTGTGCCCGCAGTACGGGATCGGGCAGTGCGCGCAGCCCCAGATTCGCCACGAGGTGGGCGGGTTCGGCGCTGTAGGCATGAGCGGCGCGGTACTGCTCGGCGGCGCGCCGTCCCGCCTTGGTGATCCGGGCGCGGGCGACGCCCGCGCAGATCAGCCCGATCGGAAAGCCGACGAACAGGGCGGGGAACACCTTGACGATGAAGGGAAGAGAGAAGTCGAGCCCGTCGGACTCCGCCATGAACTGTGACACCGTCACCGCGAAGGAGACCGGGATGGCCAGCAGACAGCCCAGCCCCTGGAACAGGCCCCAGCGGCGCCACTTCACGGTGGTCTCCGGTGCGGCCAGCAGTCCACGGGCCGCGAGTCCGTCACCGATCTCCTGCACCGCCGGGTGCCGCATCACCGCATCCCGCAGGGTGTGCAGCGCACCGCTGGGAGCGGCGGCGTGTTCCTGGAGAACGGCTCGTTCCACCGGGTCGTGGGCGGCCGGCCGCCGGAGGGAGACGATGCCGGGCCCGCCGACCGCCAGACGCCCGTCCGTCTGCATGGCGGCGAGCGCGGTGTCCACGACTCTGCCGGGCCCGCCGTTCAGGAATGCCACTTCGTAGAAGTCGTGGGCGGGGCCACCGGGGCCACGCCGGGCCTTCGAGATCCCCACGATCAGGAGGGTCGAGGAGACCGCGACGGCCAGCGTCACCAGCAGAGCGACGATGTTCATTCCGGTCACCTCCCGACGAGCGCGGCGCGGGCGGCCCGTACCAGCCGGGTCGTGCGGCGGGGCGGCCGGGCGGCCGCGCGGTCCTGCCACCAGGTGGTCAGCCGGCGCCGGGCGGCGTCGTCGGCGGGGCGCCCGGCGATCAGCAGTTGCTCGGCGAAGTCCATTGCGTCGCGCCGGTATCCGGCGGCCATGGGGCGGGTCCTGGCGTACGCGAGAAAGGCGCGCCGGTAGCCGTCCCCGAGGATTTCGGGCAGTTCGGGCGCCACCTTGGCGACGACATCGGCCCGCTTGGCGGCCAGCGCGCGGCTCTGGACACCGAGGCGGCGGTGGTCGAAGCCCTCGGGGGCGGGGGTGCCGGCGACGAGGGCGGAGAGCAGCGCGGTCTGGGCGACGGCGGCGCGGTCGCGGGCGGCATCGGTCGCGGGTGCGGGGGACGAAGCGGTGGGGTGCCCGGCGGTCCCGATCCGGGCGACACCGTCTCCGGACGTCCCGGCTCCCTGCCCCTGTCCGGGCCCCTTCCTCCCTGCCGCGTCCAGTGTGGCGCGGATCGCCGTCAGTTCGCCCGCCAGCTCCTGCGCGGGCGGGAAGTCGGCGTCGCGCTCCAGCAGTACGCCCGGCGGGTCGACCCGCGAGCGGAGTTCGGCGAGCACGTCGAGGACGGGCCGGGTCACCGGGTGGGCGTGCGTGTCGTGCCAGACGCCGTCCTTCTCGATGCCGCCCGCCACATGCACGTACGCGATCGCCTCCACCGGCAGCTCGTCCAGTGCCCTCGCGGGATCCTCGCCGCGGTTGACGTGGTTGGTGTGCAGGTTGGCCACGTCGATCAGCAGCCGGACGCCGGTGCGTGCGACCAGCTCCGCCAGGAACTGACCCTCGGTCAGTTCCTCGCCCGGCCAGGCGATCAGCGCCGCGATGTTCTCCAGCGCCAGGGGCACCGGCAGCGATTCCTGCGCGATCCGGACGTTCTCGCACAGGACGTCCAGCGCGTCCCAGGTCCGCGGCACGGGCAGCAGGTGGCCCGCTTCGAGCCCCGGCGACGCGGTGCGTGTTCCCCCGGCCCGTACGAAGGCGATGTGCTCCGTGACCAGCGGTGTGCCCAGCAGCGTGGCCCGCGCGGCAAGGTCCGCGAGCCGGCCGGGGTCGGGGCGGTCGGCCCCGCCGAGGCCCAGCGAGACGCCGTGCGGGACCACGGTCACGCCGCGGGCGCGGAGCCGTACCAGGGAGTCGGGCAGATGGTCGGTGCAGAGGTTCTCCGCGACCGCTTCCACCCAGTCGATCCCCGGCAGTGCCTCCACCGCATCCGCGATCTCCGGCCGCCAGCCGATGCCGATTCCCAGCTCCATGGTGTCCCCCTCCTCCACTGCGTGCAGGGGTGATGGCCCCGACAGGCAGCGCGCAATCCGAAGAGGGGGACGTTCAGAGCATGATTTGAGGTTCCGGACACAGCGGGACCGGCGTGTGGACCGGTACGCCGACCGGTGCGGTCCCGCTCAGGGCATCGGCATCGTGGACGGACGCGAGGTGAAGGACTGGTCCCCGGTCGGCTCCGCGGGCACCGGCAGCGGCAGCACCCTGCCCCCGGACGGCGCGGGCGGCCCGGTCGGGCTGGCCGTCGCCGCGCCCGCCGCTTCGCGGGCGATCGCGTCGAAGTCGACGAAGCCGGTGCCCTCCAGCATGGTGATGTGGTCGAGCACGGTCTGGTTGGCGTCGGTCGCCAGCTGACGGATCAGTGAATTGCGGGTGGTGTTCCGGACCTGGGCGATCAGCGCGAAGACCCTGCCGTGCGCGGCCCGCAGCAGATTGGCGAACTTCCGCTCGTAGTCCTCGCCGCTCGCCGCGGTCAGCTCGCGCAGCCATCCCTGCTGCTGTTCGTTCGGCTGGTTCGGCAGCTCCACCCCGAGCTTGGCGGCCACGTCCCGGGCCCGGCGGTCCAGATCCGTGTGCCCGACCACGAGATGATCCCCGGCGGCCTTGACCGCCTCGCTCGGCGCGCGCTGGATGGCCTGCTGCCCGGCGGGCAGTTCCCACAGGCCGGCCAGGCGCACCTTCACGAGGAAGTCCCGGTCGGTCGCGGAGAGCGGTCCCCACTGCGTCGCGACGGACGACGCGTTGAGATTGGCCTGACCGGTGCCGGAACGGTCGGCGTAGGACCAGACGGGGAAGGCGAGGGCGCCGAGCGTGGCGACAAGTGCCGCGATGATGAGGGCAGTTCCGTTGATGCGTCGCAACAAGGTCTCTCCCGGGCCGAGGCGTGACGGCGTCGAATCAACCGTCCGGTCCCAACGACCGGTGGCTGACTGGTCGTTCAAGATACTGGCCAGTAGTGCCGGTGACGGCAGTATCGGGAGATACGTATCGGCGCACCGAAGTGTTCAGCGGCGCAGTGCCGGATGGTCGGCGACCACCGTGCAGGATCCCGGGGCGATCTCCGTGAACCCGGCGTCACGCACCACCGGCAGTCCGCTCATGGTGAGTTCCGCCCAGCGGGTGGCGTCCGGGGTGGCGACGGAGAGCGGGAAGCCCGCCTCCCGCCACGCCTTGCGCTCCGTATCCGACAGCTCCCACCAGGCGAGCTGCGCGCCGTGCCCGGCCTGCGCCATCTCCTTGCCCGCGGACATGTCGAGCTCCGGGTTCAGCCAGAGCACCGGGCCGGACGGGTCGGGTGCGGCGGGCGGCTCGGGGTCGTCCAGGTCCGTCCCCGACACCTGGAGCTTCGCCAGCTCCTTCGGCCAGCCGTCCAGCGGAACCGGCGGGAACACCCGCACCTCGGCGCTCTCGCCCGTGACCGTGATGCTGGGCAGCGCGGACGCCTTGCGCCACTCCGCGCCGCGCGCCCGCCGCACCACCTTGCGGATCCGGGCGTCCTGCCAGTCGCGCATCACCTGCGCCCACTCGCCCTCGCCGACCGACCGCTCGTCGGAGAGCATCACGAGGACGGCGCGGGCGGCGGTCCGCAGCGCGTCGGTGCGGGCCGGGGGGTCGGTCTTCTCGATGTGCACCACCAGGGGAAGCACGTACTGCGGTGCCTCGTCGCGGCTGGTCGGCTCGGAGTGGAACGGGGAGTCCGAGGGGGCCGGGGCGCCGGACGGGGACTGGGGTGCGGAAATGTCGTTGCTGCTCACTCGTCCCAGTCTGCCAGTCGCCCGGGCCCGGCTCCTTGGCGGAATGAAACGGTCCGGGTGAGGATGCACCGCATGAAGAGCGATCTCTTTTCCAGCGAGAACATGGTTCAGCCGGCAACCGCCCCCGGGATGACCCTGCAGAACGCCAAATCCATCAAGTACGCCGTCAACGGCGAGATGCACGCCCGCCAGGGATCGATGATCGCCTTCCGGGGCAATCTCCAGTTCGAGCGCAAGGGCCAGGGCCTCGGCGGCATGCTGAAGCGCGCCGTCACCGGCGAGGGGCTGTCGCTGATGGCGGTCCGCGGGCAGGGCGAGGCGTGGTTCGCGCACGAGGCCGCCAACTGCTTCATCGTGGACATGGAGCAGGGCGACGTCCTCACCGTCAACGGCCGCAACGTCCTCTGTTTCGACCCCACCCTCGCGTACGAGATCAAGACGGTGAAGGGCGCCGGGATAGCCGGTGGCGGGCTCTTCAACAGCGTTTTCAGCGGTTACGGCAAGCTCGGCCTGATCTGCGAGGGCCACCCGATCGTGATCCCCGTCACGGCCCAGCAGCCGGTGTATGTCGACACGGACGCGGTCGTCGGCTGGAGCGCCCAGCTCAGCACCTCGCTGCACCGCTCGCAGAGCATCGGCTCGATGATCCGCGGCGGTTCCGGCGAGGCGGTCCAACTGATGTTGCAGGGCGAGGGGTTCGTGATCGTCCGGCCCAGCGAGCTCAAGCCGGAGAAGGCGTCGGCCAACTGAACCTGACAGGAGTGGGCCGACGGTACGGTCGCGGCGGACCATGGGTGCTGCGCGGGGGCCGAACCTCCACCTGTCCGCGTGCACCCCGGTCGCGGCCTGCGCGGTGGCGGCGGTCGTCCGCAGGCTCACTTCGCTGCGCGGATGAGTAGGCTCCCGGGTATGGACGAGCGCCTGGACGAGCCGTACTGCGAGACGCCCGACACGAGGCCCGTGCCGGCGGATTCCGGTCCTCCGTACGCCGAATGCGTGCTGTGCCGGAAGCCGACCGAGTACCCGGAGTCGGTCAAGGGCATCACGCTCTGCCCGGTCTGCGAATGGCAGGAGGCGCAGCGCACGGCCTGCTCCGGCTGACTTGAGCTCCTCCGAAGCCACCTGAACCCGGCCGCTGTCGCCGCGTGGCCGAGGCCGGCATCGACATGTGCCCCGGGGCCCCGAGGTCCTCACCACCGAAGCGGTGGAGTCCTCCGGCGTGGTGATCACCGTGGGCGGCCGCGACATCGAGTGGTCCTGGGACCCGGCCGGTCGTGGACGTCGTGTGGGACCGGC
>NZ_JBHVEE010000190.1:0-15501 GCF_042802415.1 Streptomyces sp. NPDC057486
GCACGCTCGCTGCGTTGTCGGGGTCGTCCGAGTACGTCCGGTACGAGGGCGACCCTCCGCCTTGCGATCGCACGCACCGGACGCCGCCGGGCCCATCCTTCGGGCGGACGGCGGGACTTCCGACACACGCCCTAGTGCAAGGACAGCTCGCCGACCGTCTCGCTCCCACTCGTTTCGCCTGTCGGCCGGAATCCGAGCCCAAGGTAGAAACCTTCGGGGCCGTCTTTCCCCGGGTGCCAGGTGGTGGTCAGGCGGGTTCCGCCGCGGCGGCGGATTTCGGCAGCCACGGACTCGACCGCGAAGCGACCGTAACCCCGACCCTGCTCACCGGCTGCGATGTTGAGGCGCCAGAGGCCGGATCGGATGTCGGTGCCCGTGCCATCGCCTGGCCAGTCGATGTCGAAGAAGGCCAGGAGAAAGCCGACGGCTCTGTCGCCGTCATGGATGAGACGGGGCCAGGCTATGCCGGGATGGACGTATGCCTCGGCCAGAGACTTCACGACTGGCGCGACCAAGTGTTCTTGTTCCGGGCGGACCCGCAAGCCGATCGCGACGTCGAAGTTGTCCGGGGTGATCTTCGCCAGACGGAGTGTGCTCGTCATGACGGAACCATAAGAGGTCGCGCAGACAGGCGCGGTGGCTGACCCCGGCAGCAGTACGGGCACAGGTGTCGGCGATCACGGAGTTGCGACGCTCTGTGATCAGCGGGGAGACCTGTGCCTCTACGGGCATCATGGCTGACCGATCCGCTCCGGGGCCAATGCGCCGCCCTGCTGCCGGAGCGGCCGGTCTACGCGCCTACCCGTCCGCAGTGGTGCCCCGCCCGGGAGGGTGCGGTCCTGACGTGACCGCCTGCCCGGGGAGTCGCGTCCTGTGGCCGGAGGCCGGGAAGCCGTTGCTGATCCCGGTGCGGAGAAGGCCCCACGTACGGAGGTCCTTCCATGACCGACAACCGACAGGCGCGTCACCGATCTCCCTGCTGAGGAGAGCCAGGCCGGGCCCGGCGGCGTGAGGACTGGCGGGGGTGGAGGACCGCCGGGACCGTCAGGGCGCCGGGGGGTGGTGGCGGGGCGGTGGGAGACAGGCGGGAGACCAGGGCCGTCACCGCGGTCTCGGCGATCGTTGCGGGGTGCAGGGTCACGGTGCTCACCGGCGGATCGTTCTCGGCGTAGGCCCGGTCCTCGCTGGCGCAGACGAGGAGGAGGTCATCGGGGATCCGCAGGCCGTGGCGGGCCGCCGCGGCCAGGACGTGGCGGCCGCCGCGGTCGTAGACCGTGTAGACCGCGTCGCAGGCGCGGGCGGCGAAGACCGGGTCGAAGCCGTGGCCCGGGGTGTCGTACGGGTCGAAGGTGATGAGCAGTGGCGTCCGGCCGTGCTCGTCGCACCACTGCTCGTACGCGCGGGTCACGGCCCGGGTGTAGTGCTCGTCGCCGTACCCGGCGTGCAGGGCGATCCGCCGGGCGCCCGAGGCCGTCAGGTGGCCGAGGACCTCGTGGGTGGTGGCGGTGTGGTCGTTGTCGACCCATATGTCCCCGGGCTTCGGATCGATGGGTCGGCCGTCGAAGACGAGCGGGATTCCCCGGGCGCGCAGGGCACGAAGCACCGGGTCGTCCGTGGGGCTGTCGAGGAGCAGCATGCCGTCCACGCTGAGGGTGTGCCACAGCGTCTCGGCCCCGCGGGCGGCGGGGAGGATCGTCAGGGCGTAGCCGTGGGCGTGCGCGGTGGCGGTGGCGGCGGTGAGGAGCCGGGCGAAGTACGGGACTTCGAGAAAGTTCCAGGCCGATCCGGCGTAGGTCGTGACGGCCATGCCCAGGGTCCCCCCGGTCCGCGGGGTCCGCCGGGAGCCGTAGCCGAGCGCAGTGGCCACCTCGCGGACCCGGCGGCGCGTGGCATCGGCGAGCCGGCCGGTTCCGTTGAGAGCGTGCGAGACGGTTGCGGTGGAGACCTCCGCGGCGCGTGCCACATCGGCGACGGTGGGCCCTGACATGGCGTCATCCTACGGATTCCGTCGTACGGGGCGGGTTCTGGTTACGGCGTTAATCAAAGAGGGTCCGGCCATTGCGAATGCAGCCCAACCCTTGGAGTGGTCATGTCTTCTTCTCTCGCCCGGCGGACCATGCTCGCCGCGGGCGCGGTCGGACTGGTAGGTGCGGCGGCCGGCCCTGCGGCCGCCGCGCACCGGAGCTCCGCGCACCGCAGTGCCGCGGCCCTGGTCGTCCACAACGCACGGGTGTTCACCGGACTCCCCGGCGGCCGCCCCGTCGAGGCCGTGGCCGTCGGGCGCGACGGCAGGATTCTCGCCACCGGCCGGGGCCGCGAACTGCACCGCCTCGTCGGACGGGACACCGAGGTCGTCGACGCGCGCGGGGCGACCGTGATGAGCGGCATCCACGACGGCCATGTGCACCCGCTCGGCGCGGGCAGCAGTTCACTGCGCCCCTCCCTGGGGGGCGCCGAGACGACCGCCGAGGAACTCCTGGCGATCCTCACCGGTTTCCTCCAGAACACGCCAGGCCAGGAGCCCGACGGCTGGCTGGTGGTCTCGGACTGGAACCCGATCGGACTGCTGCCGCAGGGCACCCTCCCGCACCACTCCCTGCTCGACGCCCTTCCCACCCGCCGCCCGGTCGCCCTCCTCGGGGCCGACGGCCACAACGCCTGGGTCAACGCCCGCGCCCTGCAGATCGCAGGCATCACCGCGGCCACCCCCGATCCGGTGGGCGGAAAGATCGTGAAGGGGCCGGACGGGAAGCCCAGCGGGGTGCTCAAGGACGATGCCCAGCCCCTGGTGACCCGCCACATCCCGGAGCCGAGCGAGGCCGATCTGGTCGCCGCCTGCTCCCGGGTCCTCGCCCAGGCGGCGGCCTCCGGGGTGACCACGATGATGGACGCGTCGGTCCCGCAGAGCGGGTTGGCGACGTATCAGGCTCTGGCGGACGCGGGGACGTTGCCGCAGCGGATCGTCCCCGCGATCAGGATCGACGCGGAGCTGGCGAAGGACCCGGCGGCGGCGCTCGCGTACGCCCGCGGGCTGCAGCGCACTTTCGGGCACGTGCCGGGGCTGCGGTTCGGGATGGCCAAGGTGTTCCTCGACGGGGTCATCGAGTACCCGGCGCAGACGGCGGCGCTCCTGGCGCCCTATCTGGACGGCTCCGGTCACCCGACGGACAACCGCGGTGAGCTGTATGTCTCCGGGCAGGATTACGGGCGGCTGACCGCGGCCTTCAACCGGGCGGGCTGGCAGATGCATGCCCATGGGCTCGGCGACCGCGCGGTGCGCACGGCGCTCGACGGGTACGCCTACGCCCGGCGCACGACCGGGCTGCGCGACGCCCGGAACGCCATCGCTCACCTCCAGCTCGTGGACCCGGCGGACCTGGGGCGGTTCGCCGCACTGGACGTGGTGGCCTGCATGCAGCTCCAGTGGGCGGAACAGGACACGTGGACGATGGAGGCCCTCCTGCCGTACATCGGGCCCGAGCGGCACCGGTGGATGTACCCTGCCCGCTCCCTGAAGCGGCACGGGGCCCGGCTCTCGGGCGGTTCGGACTGGCCGGTGGACCCGCTCCAGGTGTGGAACCAGATCCGTACGGCGATCGACCGCACGGGCGCGGAGGGCGATGGGCCGCTCCACCGGGAGCTGGAGGGGCTGAGCCGTACGTCTGCGCTACGGATGCACACGCACGGCACGGCATGGCAGCTGCGCATGGACCGGCTGACCGGAGCGGTCCGGCCCGGGCTGGCGGCCGATCTGATCGTTCTCGACCGTGACGTGACGGAATGCCCGGTGGCCGACATCAGCGACACCCGCGTCGAGCTGACTCTGGTGGGCGGCCGGGTCGTCCACGACGCGCACTCATCGGCGGGCCGGGCCGCGGTCGCGCGACTCGACCGGGCCGCCGCCGCGCCCCGCCCGTCGGCGTACATGGCGGTGCACGGCGGACGGCACCGGGCCTGCGGCTGCGGCGACGACCGACCGTAGCGGTCCGGCCTCCGTACGGCCGCGTCCAGCATGCGGGCCCGCTCCTGGGCCCGCATGCAGACAGCGTCGTGTGCGTGATCAGCAGGAGGTGCGTCGCGGACTGCACCGGACCGGTCCTTGCCCTTGCCGGTCGACCGGGGGCGGCCCGGCAGCAAGCACCACCTCATCGTCGACCGGCGGCACCCCGCTCGCCGTGTTGCGCGGTGACGGGAGCCTCACGGCCCTGTCCCGACTGTGTGCCATCCGGCGTTCGGCCGAAATTCGGCCCCGGTACGGGCAAGCAGATCTGGTACAACGAGGACCTGTTGGAGTCGGCGACGCACGCGTGACAGTTCGCCAAGGTGAACGGCATCCTGTACGGCGCGACCGAGTTCGACGAGGACGGCGGCGTGCACGCCTTCGACGCGGCGACCGGGAAGCTGCGCTGGACCTACAACGACAACGCCGGCGGCGTCGAGCGGTGGTACGTGATGGCGGTGGGCAACCGGCCGGCCGTGATGCACGGGAAGCGGCTGTACGCGCTACCCGCCCTGTGAAACTGGTTGCAGGGGTGGCGAGTTGGGGAACGGGCTGGTTCATGGCACCGGCCTG
This sequence comes from Streptomyces sp. NPDC057486, assembly GCF_042802415.1. Classification (NCBI taxonomy): domain Bacteria; kingdom Bacillati; phylum Actinomycetota; class Actinomycetes; order Kitasatosporales; family Streptomycetaceae; genus Streptomyces; species Streptomyces sp. NPDC057486. Next base: position 4,574 of record NZ_JBHVEE010000190.1, read on the forward strand.
ACGGTCGGGCACGGGTGGGTGTGAGCGCCCACCCCGTACGCGAAGTCACTGTACGGACACGCGAAGTGGACAGTGCGCGGGGCGTGCCGTCACGCTGAGTGGCGAGTTCGGGGTGTGCAGTCCGCCGCCGAGCTGTCGGGGAGGTGGGCGGCACACCGCGCAGTAGCGGGGCTGCCTCATGCCTCGTCAGCGGGGGCGTAGCCGAGGGCCGCACGGTTGATGTAGCGGTTGCCGAGGTCGGGCATCGGCGCGGGCGCCGGCTTCTGCATGGCCGTCGCTGTGGACTTCTTCGCGGTCGCCTTCTTGCCGCCCGCCCGCGCGGCGGGTATCGACTTCGGCTTCTTGGCGCTCCTGGCGGCCGTCGTACCACGTGCCTCGAACTTCTTCCGCAGCAGCGAGAGTTGCTCACGTTCCTGCGTGGTCAGGTCGGCGGGAAGAGCGTTGACGAGGGCCCCTGCCCGGCTGAGCATGTAGCGCGCCTGAGGCCGGCGCTTGGCGTTGATCGCCATGCGTATCACCCGGATGGTTTGCTGCAGTGCCTTGATCTTCGCTGCCTGGCGCCGGGGCAGCGGGAACTCGGCCCCGCTTCCACGGCGCTGCCCGGCGGCACGGGTCCTCCAGTCGGCTCCCGAGGTCAGCACGACGGCCGAGCGGGGGTTGCTGGTCTGGCTTCGACGTACCACGGGCGTTGGTTCCTTGGCTGAGGCCGACGGAGGCGGAGACGACGTTGCTCACGTTACCGTCCGGCTTTGTCCGTAGCCGACCGGTGCCGGGGGCGAGTACCTGCACCGCCGGCGACGAGAGCGGTGAACGCCGGTACGCACGCCGGAGCGGGGAGGGGCCTGCCGGGGCCGGGAGCGCGGAGGGCACCGGCCCTCGTGGTCGGTGCCCTTTCGCGTGCGCAGCTCCGCTCGGGGAGCCCTGCGGCCGGTCCCCCTACGTGGTGAGGGCCGATTCAGGTCTGCCGTCGCGTCCGTGCGGCAGGGGTGCGGACTCCTCGTTCTCGGTGGAACGTCGGGCGTGGACCCCGATCATGCCGACGGAGGTCAGCAGCGCGGCGACGGCCGCCGCCACGCCGCACACCAGGAACGCCGTGCTGAAGCCGCTCCCCAGGGCGTCCAGGGCCAGACCGTGCGCTGCGGATCCCGGGGCGCCGGGCGGCAGGCTGTTCACGGCGATGGGCCCTCCGGCCTCGGCGATCCCGCGTGCCGCTGCCACCTGACCGGTCGGCAGGTCCGCGCCGGACACGTTCGCCGCGAACGCCGACCCCGCGTTGCTGAGGGCGACCGCGCCGACGACGACAGGGCCGAGGGCGAAGCCGAGGTCGCGCAGCATGTTGGTGGTGGCGCTGGCCATGCCCGCCAGGTTCAGGGGCACGCTGTTCAGCGCCACGGCCGTCACCGAGCTGACGGTCAGGGCGAATCCGATGCCGACCAGCAGGGCGGGCGCGACGAACGCGCCGAGTCCCGGGTCGGTGACGTCCAGCCGGGTGAACAGCAGACAGCCGATCGCCATCAGGACGAATCCCGAGGTCAGCAGCCAGGACGCGGCGACCCGGTGGAGGAGCCGCGAGACGACCGGGATGAGCAGGAAGGCGGGCCCCTGGAGGAGCAGGAAGAGGATGGCGACGCGGATCGGGTCCTGATGCTGCACCGGGCCCATCCACATGCTCATCGCGAAGCAGGCGCCGAGGAAGGCGAGCATGCCGATGACGGCGACGACGGACGACACGGTGAAGGCCCGGTTGCGGAACAGCCTCAGGTCGAAGATCGGGGAGTCGGCCCCCAGTTCCACCACGACGAACCCGGCGAGGAAGCATGCGCCGAGGGCGAAGGCGAGGATGACGGGAAGGGTGGTCCAGCCCGACTCGGGCCCCTCGACGGCGCCGTACAGCACCAGGACGAGACCGAGGGCGAAGGTGATCTGACCGGGTACGTCGAGCTTGCGGCCCTCGGGCGACTTCGACTCCGTGGCCAGCACCAGGGTGAGCATCATGCTGACCAGAGCGAGTCCGACGAGCACCCAGAAGGAACCGCGCCACGATCCGACCTTGGCGAACATGCCGCCGAGCAGAGGTGAGACGGCGGCGCCGGCGGACAGGAAGCCGCTCCAGACTGCCACCGCGTGTGCCCGTTCCCGCATCGTGCGGGTGACGGCGGTGATCGCGGTGAGCGAGCCGGGGAACATGGCGCCGGCGCCCAGTCCGTTCAGGGCGGCGCCGATCCACAGAACCTGGACGGTGGGAGCGAGCGCGGCGACGACACTGCCCACGGCGACCATGCCCGTGCCGACCACGATCAGCCTTCGTCGTCCGAAGAGATCGCCGAGCACACCGAAGGTGAACTCGAAGCAGACCACGGCGATCATGAACGCGGCCGTGATCCAGGTCAGCTGGGAACCGTGCGTGTTCAGGTCCTGCTGGAAGAGTCCGAGGAGCGAGGCCGGCAGCGCGTTCGCGACCTGGGCCACGAAGACCGCGCAGCAGGCGGCAGCCAGTGTTCCCGCGTAGCCCGGTGCCCGGGCGGCCCCCGCGGTCGGGCCCAAGGACGTCGTCGTCCCGTTGTTGAGCGTCATTGCTGTTCTCCCTGGCTGGGAAAGGCGGGCGTCCCGGAAGGGGGCCCTGAGAGCGTGGAAGGGCTCGGCTCTGCGTGCGCGGTGGGGGAGAGGGGCGCGACGCGAGTCGGGCGCGATGTCGTGGAGAATGACATTCGCTTTACGCCACGTCAATGATGTGTGCACTATCCCAGATGAGCGATCTTGTTGTAAGTCCAATGATCACCCTGTCGCACCACCAGGGGTTCAGTGCTGCTCGGCCAGGTCCTTCTCCAGGGAGTGCGCCGCGGCGTCCAGAGCGGCCACCAGGGACTGGAGGCGGTGCGGGTCGTAGCGCACGCTGGGCATCGACACCGACAGACCGGCCAGCGCGGTGCCGTCCTGGTCGCGCACCGGCACGCCGACGGCGACGAGACCGCGTTCGGATCGCTCCTTGTTGACGGCGAACCCGTTGCGGCGCAGACGCCTGAGCTCCGTCCGCAGCCGGGCGAGGTCCGGGCGGTCGGCCGGGCGGTCGCGGTAGCGCTCGGGGGCGTAGACCTCCTCCAGTTCCTCGTCGGTGAGGTCGGCGAGCAGGAGCAGTCCCGCCGTGGTGCGGTGGGCCGGGAACACCATGCCCTCCCGGGAACCGACCCGCAGCGCCTGCCGGCACTCGACGCTGGCGATGAACCGGGCCGTGTCCCCGGTGCGCACAGTCAGGTTCGTGGTCTCGTCCAGAAGATCGACGACCCGGTGCAGATGGGGCAGGGCCGCGGCGCGCAGCCGCGACACGAGGGACTGCGAGTGCGCGGCGAGTTCCAGCACCGGCCCCGCACGGTAGACGCGGCCCTCGTCCTGCACGGCGAAGTCCCGGTAGACGAGCATCGCCAGGACCCGGTGGGCTGTCGACCTGGCGACGCCCAGCCGCTCGGCGATCTGCGACACGGTGGCGCCGCCCTCCATCTGCAGGATGGTCGCCGCTCGCAGCGCGTGGTCCACGCTGGCGATGGGGTACGGCGGCGGTGTCTTGAGCGGTTTGTCCATGGCATGTCCCTTCGGGTTCTGCTCTCCAGAATCTCCATGTTCTCCTGCAAGGCACGGTGCACGCTGGGTCCGCGACTCGGTCCTCCCTCGCCCCGGACATCGCCACGGGTTCCCCGCTCCGGCTCCAGGCCGTCTCCGCGGAGGGGCGACCCACGGTCACCCCGGCGCTCGAAGAGCGGTACCGGGGCTTCGAACAGGAACTACTCGTACCGCTGTGGACCGGGATCGGCGACCTGACGCCTGCCCGCCCACGCTCGCGCGCCGTGCCGCACGTATGGCGCTGGGGAGCGACTGCGGAGCCTGGCCGGGGTGCGGCCCGGCGATCTCGCCGCCGTCGTGCCGACCGGGCTGCCGGCCGAGGCGTCCGGCCCGGACCGCGCCGCGATCGGTGACGTGGTGTGGGGCAACGCGAGGGACGCCGCCGGGAAGTGCGTGAACGGGGCCACTTCGATTTACGTCGCGTCAAGGGTTGGTGCAAAGCGTATGGGGTGAAGCCGGGATGTACGCTGCGACGTGCAGTGGCGCGCTAGGATCCAGTCATGGCGAACCTACGTGAGGCGCAGAAGCAGATGACGCGCCGTCTGCTGCTGGAGTCGGGACTCGAGCAGTTCAAGACGAAGGGGTACGCCACCACCACGGTCGACGACATCGCGACTGCGGCGGGCACCACGCGAGTGACCTTCTACGCCTACTTCCCTTCCCGTAGCGAACTGATGAAGGCACTCATCGACGAGCAGCTCAACGATGCGCTGCAGCGAGTCAGTTCCCCCGAGCATGGCTCCACGGCACAGAGCCTCGTCGCCACCGTGGTCGACGGGACGCCGGAGGCGATCACGGCGTGGCTGCGGCGAACCGCTGACAGTTGGCCGGCCATCCGACCGATCATCCGCGCCGGCCGCGATGCCGCGGTGGTCGATCCAGAACTCACCGACCTGGTCGAGCGATGGATGGAGGAGGCCATCAGCGACATCGAGGACGGACTGGCGACGGCTGGGCGCTTCGAGCCCCATCAACGCCGCTTCCGGGGCGTTCTCGCGATGGCCGAGCTCGACTTCGTCGCCCAGAACTGGGATCGGGCCGACTGGAAGCTCACGCGTGACCAGATGCTCGACGAGCTCAGCGCCAGTTGGGTACGGCTACTGACCTGACCTGACCTGACCTGACCTGACCTGACCTGACCTGACCTGACCTGACCTGACCTGACCGCGCCCGCGGGACGGAGGGCAGGGACACGCTGTTCAAGCCGTACGGAAACATCGACGCGTGGCCGATCCGCCTCGGTGTCAAAGACGCGCCGTGACGTCGAAGAGCAGCGCCCGAAACCATTCGATGAAGTACTGATCAGCCAGTCGGGGGTTCCAGACCAGATCGATCCCGAGGCCGGGAAGGGGGAACGGGAACTCCTCGATCCGCAGGTCGGCGAGCGTCCGCATGGCGGCTGCGACTCGGTGGCGAAGGAGAGCGACGCCGCCCGCGCGTGCGACCAGGAAAGGTACCAACAGATAGTCGGAGATCAACTGACCGACGCGATAGGGGACACCCTTTTCCTCCAGCACCGAATAGGGGAAGACCCGCCGGTCGGTGTCGACGACGATGTGCGGCTGTGTGCTCAGGAGGTCGAGCGCGCTTGCTTCCGGTGGAGTGTCCGGTGAGGCCACCACCACACAGCGGTCGTTGTACAGTCGCTCGCGCGGATACGGTGAGAAGTGCCCCTCGGAGATCAGCACGACGTCGACGCCCTGGTCGGTGAAGGTGGCCTCGGTCGGCACCGTGATCGTACGCAGACGCAACGTGGCGCGCGGAGCACGCTCGGCCATGAGCCGCGTGAGTTGGGGGCCGACGACGAACGCCGTGCTGTTCGTCATGGCGACGGTGATGACGCGCTGATCCGTGGCGGGGTCGAAGCAGGGGAAGTTCACGACGTGTGCCGTCTGTTGCAGGGCACTGCGCAGCGGCGCGATCAGCTCCAGCGCCCTCGGGGTCAGCGTGACGCCGGTCCCCTGTCGGACGACGAGGTCGTCACCCAGCAGACGCCGCATTCTCGTGAGGGCGTGACTCATCGCCGGCTGTGACAGGCCGACTCGTTCCGCCGCCCTGGTCACCGAACCCTCCTCGAGGAGCGCGAGGAGGGGCACCAACAGGTTGAGGTTGACCGATGCCAGTCGATCCAGCCCCGAACCCGTGGTTCCCTCTCCGTCGTCGCCCATGGAGCAAACCCTACGAGGCCGGCTGGGTCATACGACGCAGTCGGGGGATCGGGATCCGGTGGTTGAGCGCCGCAGCCACGCCGGTGCCGTCAGCGTGTGACCAGCGCATCAACGCCGGCCCACCACCGGGCCCTCCCTCGACGTACGCCGGTGGCCCTTCCAGTGGCAGATGGCCCACCGCCTTGAGGCTCAGCCCGAACTGCTCGGTCCAGAAGTACGGCTGGAACCGGAGCGGCGGCGCGTCGTCGCCGCGGACAAGCGCCCTGGCGGCGACCTTCGCCTGCTCGATCGCACTGCTCCAGAGGGGGATGCGGCGCAGGCCGTACGGGGTGGGGAAGGCCGCGAGGTCACCGACGGCCGCGACGTCGGGGCGAACGAGCCCGCGCGAGTCGACCGGGACGGCACCCTTCGCCGCGAGTCCCGTGTCCGCGAGCCACTCCGTGTTGGGCACGTCGCCGACGGCGGTCATCAGAACTTCTGCCTCGAGGACCGCGCCGTCGTCGAGGACGACCCGAGCGTTCCCCTCACGCCGTTCGAGCCGAGCCGACCCGGTGTCGACGACGGTGAGCCCCACGTCCAGCGCGGCCTTGACGAAGACGTCGGCGAGGTACGGACCGAGCTGGACAGTCAGTGGCACCCCTTGGGAGACGAGGGTGACCCGACAGCCGGCGGCCAGGCACCCCGAGGCGATCTCCATGCCGAGCGGGCCTCCGCCGACCACGATGACCGACGGCCGGCCCGTCAACCGGCTCCGCAGGGACAGCGCGTCGTCGAGTCCACGCAAGGTGAGCTCCTCGGGAAGGTCGGACAGCCGTCGCGCCCGGGAGCCAGTGGCCAGGACGACGCGGTCGTACGGCAGAGCCGTACCGTCGTCGAGAGTGACGAGCCGACGATCGAGATCGAGTCCGGTCGCACGTACGCCCAGAAGTTCGGTCGCCCCGTGGCCGGTCGGCGCAAGCTCGTGCGACGACATGTCATCGCCGTCCAGCAGGAGCGCTTTCGACAGGGCCGGACGGCTGTACGCCGGGTGCGGTTCGTCGCCGACGATGGTCAGCTCACCGTCGAAGCCGGCCTCACGGAGCGTGTCGGCCGCGGTGAGTCCGGCGATCCCGTTGCCGACAACAACGACGCGGTCCATCGAGCCGCCGCTCATACGACCCTCAGCGCCGCGACCGGACACACCCGGACAGCGGCGTTCGCCAGGGCGGCGTCGGCTTCACCGACCTCCTCGCGGTCCAGTACGAGCTTGCCGTCGTCGTCGAGGTGCATGAGCTGTGGGGCGGCCTCCTCGCACAGGCCGTGCCCCTCGCAGCGGGGGCGGTCAAGAACGATCTTCATGCGGGGATCACTTCCAGGACGGGGAGCTCTTCGATGCTCCGGGTGATGTTGCTCGGAAGACGGACCTCGGGCCCGACGACGAGGCGCTCGACGCGCCGGGAAAGCGCTTCGATCACGGCGTGGGCCTCCAGGCGGGCGAGTCCTTGGCCCGCGCAGCCGTGAGGGCCGTAGCCGAACGAGAGATGGTCGACCGGATTGCGTCCGACGAGGAAGACATCCGGGTTCTCGTAGTGCCGGGGGTCGCGGTTGCCGGCGCCGAACAGGATCGCGATCTGCGCGCCTGCGGGGATGACGACCCCGTCGATGTCGACGTCCTTGGTGGCGCGCCGGCCCCAGGCGTGGACGGGAGCCCAGAAGCGCAGCACCTCGTTGAACGCCCCCGGCACCAGCGACGGATCCCTGCGGACCAGACCGAGCTGGTCGGGGTGCGAGCCGAAGAGGGCGACGATGTTGCCGATCGCCGCCACGGTGGTGTCGACGCCGGCACCCAGGTACTGGTGGATGATGTGGCCGGCCGTGTTCGGCGGGATGGCGCCCCGTGCCTCGGCGTCGAAGATGCCTCGACCCACGGACCCTTCGGCCAGGTCGGCGGCCTTGACCCGGGAGCACCAGCTGTAGAGCTCGCCGGCGATCGGGAAGCTGTCGGCCGTGCGCTGGTTCATCGGACCGATGACCTGCATGGCGGCCTGTCCCCAGCGCAACATGTTGTCGCGCACGTGGCCCGTGAAGCCGATCAGGTCCGCGACGACCTCCAGCGGGAATGCTCGGGCGAGGGCGTCGATCGCCTCGAAGGAGCCCTTCTCGGCGAGCTCTGCGACGAGAGCATCGGCCTTCGCCTCGATCCGGCCCTTGAGACCGCGCAGCGCACGCGGTGAGAGATTCTCGGTGAGCGTGGCGCGCAGTTGCGTGTGCACCGGCGGATCGGACGCGAGCGACGTGCCGGTGAGCGCCTCGTTGGCCATCGGGTTGAACCCGATCGAGGTCGAGGAGAACGACTCCCAGTCCGCGAGAGCGCCACGAATGGCGTCGTACCGCGTCAACGCGTACACGTCGTTCTTCCAGAGGTGGACGACGGAGCCCTGCTCCCGCAATTCGGCGTAAGCGGGAAAGGGGTCGAGCACGACCTCGTCGGCGAAGAGGTCGATGTCGGAGGTGGGTGGGGTGGTCATGCCGCCAGTGAAGTGGCTGGCCTCACCCACAACAAGTGAATGATTTACATGCTGTTACATGCATGCCGTTCATGCTTTCCCGAAGGGCCGCCACGGCTACGGATCGCGATGGTCCCCCGAATCCAGGGGCACTCGCGGCTTCCACGGCCGCCGATGCGACCCGCGGCCGGGCCGGCGTGGCCGTGCAGGTCGCCGCGTTACGGCACGCGCTGCTCGGCGACCCGGACCCGTGGTCGTACCCGTCGCAGTCGTCGACGAGGTCGTCGTCCCGGTCGGCTTCGCAGTGCCGGACCTGCGCCGCACGCCCGCCCGGTATCAGCCGACAAGTGGCGGCTCAGGGCATCGCGGGGAGTCTCGGCCGCGGCCCGACGGCAGCCGTCAAGCGGCCGGTCCCGACCAGCCCGCCCTACCTCCAGTCCATTGTTTTTCCTTGATGTTCGTTTCATTGACACTATGTAAACCGAATGGCTACCGTGACTGCAGCCACAGGGTGCTGTGCACCCCACCTGGGAGACGTGAGGCAGGCATGAGCGTCAAGAGCAACACCGTGAACACCGTCCTGGGCCCGGTGCCGGCCGAGGAGCTGGGCGTCGTATCGGTCCACGAGGCGCTGCTGTCGGTGGTTCCGGGCGCGGAGTACGCCTTCGACATCACCATCGACCGCGCCGAGATCTTCGAGACCCTCGCTGCGAAGCTGAAGGACTTCCGCGCCCACGGCGGCGGCACGATCGTCGACAGCACCGGCATGTTCCACGGCCGGGATGTCCGGCTGTACGAGACCCTCTCCCGCACGACCGGAGTGCACATCGTCGCCTCGACGGGGCAGGGCCCGGAGGAACTGCTCGGCGGCTACTTCCTCACGCCGCAGACCAACCCGCCGACGCCGTGGCCGGCCGAGAAGTTCGCCGATCTGTTCACCGAGGAGATCGCCGAGGGCATGGTGGTCCCGCGTGTGGAGCGACGCGGCGCCGCCGGTCTGGTGGTCACCACCGCGACCCTCGAGGGCATGACCGCGACCGACGAGAGCCTGTTCCGCGGTGCGGCCCGGACCGCCCTGCGCACCGGCGTCGCGGTCTCCATCCGCTACGGGAGCGACGCCGTCCACGACCTCGGCGTCGTCCTGGAAGAGAAGCTGGCGGCCGACCGCGTCGTCGTCGGCGGACTCGACCGCAAGGACGCCGTCGCCGCCGGTGCGCCCCTCGGAATCGCCCGCCGCGGCGCTCATGTCGCACTCGACCACGTCGGCCTGGAGGGCGAGGCCCACATCACGGATGGCGAGCGTGTCGCCCTCGTCGCCGACCTCGTGCAGGCCGGCTTCGGCGACCGGATCCTGCTCTCGAGCAACGCGACCGGGGTGGCGAAGGGCCACCCCGCGAACGACCTGCCGTACAGCTACGTCCTGACCACCTTCGTCCCGCTCCTGAAGGCACAGGGCCTCAGCGACGAGGACGTGCAGCGGATTCTCGTGGAGAACCCGCGCGACCTGCTGTCGGTGCGCTGAGCGCGCCAGCGCGAACGACCATCAATTTTCTTTCTTCAAAGGTGAGTGTTGTGTCGAGAGTGAACACCGTCCTGGGGCCGGTCCCGGCCGAGGAGTTGGGTCTCGTGGCCGTTCACGAGCACATTGGCTACGGCATGCCCGGCTCCGAGCTGGACACGAAGTGGTGGAAGGCCCCCGAGCAGCGGTACGAGGAGACCGTCCCGAAGCTGCGCACGTTCCACGAGCACGGCGGCGGCACCTTCGTCGACGCGACCGGGATCTGCAACGGCCGTGACGTCGACTACTACAAGTCGCTGTCCGCGAAGACCGGCGTCCACATCGTCGCCTGCACCGGCTTCGTCGGCGGCGACACCGCCCTGCCGCACTTCGCCCGGGCCGATGTGGACTATCTGACCCAGCAGTTCGTCCACGAGATCACCGTCGGCATCGGTGACACCGGCAGCCTCGCCGGTGTCATCAAGGTCGGGGTGAGCCGCGGCGGCCGTATGACCGATCTGGACAAGCGCATCTACCGCGCCGCGGCCCGCGCCTCGCTCACCACGGGCGTACCGATCCTGACCCACCTCGCGATCGACGCCGAGAACGCGATCGCGATCTTCGACGAAGAGGGCCTTCCCCTGGACCGCGTGCTGTTCGGGCATGTCGACGACGGCGTGAACGCCGACAGGACGCGCGATGTCTGGATCGCGGAGCAGGGCGGTCGCATCGGCTTCGACACCTTCGGCTACGAGACCGAGCTGCCGGACCCGCCGTTCTGGGCCCGCCCCCGCAAGGAGCGGCTCGACCACTTCCTCCGGTTCATCGGCGAGGGCCGACTGAAGCAGGTACTCGCCTCCGCCGACGCCAACTGCAGCCCGCTGGGCTGGCCGGGCGTGAAGGGACACACCGTCAACTACATCTTCGAGGACCTCATCCCGGACCTCCGCGCTGCCGGTCTCGACGAGGCCGCGATCAAAACGATCTTCGTCGACAACCCGGCCGACTTCCTGACCATCCAGAAGTAGAGAGAACCACCATGCAGCCCTCAGACCTGAACAACCTGAGAGCCTCCGGCAGTAGGCGCCGCGGACTTTCGTGATCGACCCCTGTGCGCCGAGCAGGCACGAGCCTGAGTGATCATCGAGTTCTCTACGCTCC
>NZ_JBHVEE010000191.1:0-14943 GCF_042802415.1 Streptomyces sp. NPDC057486
GCGTTGCCCGCACCGTCGCCGTAGGTCATGCAGAAGCAGGAGTCGGACCAGAACGCGTTGACGTAGGCGTTGCCGTAGTGGACGCGGGAGTAGGCACCGACGCCGTCATTCTTGATGCCGTTGCGGCCGTGGACGTCCTTGTAGTAGTCCCAGGTGAGTTGGGCGCCGTAGGCGGCATCCACGGCGGCGGTCTGCCGGTCGTTGGTGGTGCCGTCGCCCCAGGTGTCGTCCGCATCGGTGAACAGCGTGCCGGTGCCGGAGCCGCCGCCGTTGAGGTCGTAGGTCTTGTGGCCGCCGCGGGTGCCGTCGGTCATCGAGTAGCTGCCGTCGGCCGGTGTGGTGCCGATGGTGACCTGGCCGGAGTACTCGCTGTTGCCGACGCCGGTCTCGATGCCCTGGAACTCGAACACCTTCTTGCCGGTCTTGGCGTCGGTGATGACGTGCAGCTCGGAGGGGGTGCCGTCGGCCTGGGTGCCGCCGACCACCGTCTCCCAGGCCAGGGTCGGGGTGCCGGACGCGGCCCAGACAACCTTGCGGGCGGTGTCGCCCTTCGCCTTCGTGACGCCCTTGGCCTTGGCACGGCCCAGCGCGAAGGTCTTCGCGGAGTCGGCGCTCTTGGCGGCGGTGGTGGAGGCGACGGTGATGGTCGCGTTGGTGGCCTTGGTGACGCCCTTGGCGGAGCCGTTCGCGGCGGTGTGGACGACCAGGTCGCCGCCCAGGACCGGCAGTCCGGCGAAGGTCCGCTCGTAGCGGGTGTGCAGGCTGCCGTCCGCGTCCTTCAGGACGGACTTGGCGATCAGCGCCTCCTGCGACCTCAGGTGCAGCGACTTTGCGGTCGCCGCCCGGGACGCGTTCGCCGCGGCCAGCAACTCGCCACGCTGCGACGGCGACAACTGCACCGGCAGTGCGCCGGCGCGGGCCTTGGCCTTGGCCGGGGCCTGATTCATGGTGTCGGCGGTGGCGACACCGGACGGCAGCACGGCGGCGATCATCGCGGCGCCGGCTATCAACGCGCTTACGGAGACGGCCTTTCGGGGGGATCTAGTCACACGGAACTCCTTCTGCGGCGGCCGGGTGTGTACGGCGAGCGTCAGCCGGGCAGGCGGGGGTATTGCCGCCCGGTAGAGCTGGAGGTGCGAGTGGGTCGGACGGTGTCCGACGTGATCGCCGCGTCGTGCGGTGCGCGTGCGTTTGCAGGAATGCTCTGCGGCGACTGAACAGAAGCGTGCCAGCATTGACGGGGACCCGTCATGCACCTGCCGCCAACTTGACCGAAATCCGCCGTTGATCGATCTGTGCTGTTCGTTGGACTTCCTTGCAACAGGCGTCACTTGAGCCCTTGGGTGGTCGGGCGCCGTCCCAGCGGTAGAGATGGGTGGCGCACCGGGGTGACCATACGGAGCGTGACGATCGTGGCCGACAGGTAGAGGTAGAGGTCGACGACCTGGCTGCGGTTCTCGGTGCGGCGTCGGAGTTCGCCGAAGCCGTTCGACCTGTACGCCTTCGGGGCACCCGGCGATCCGAGCAGGACCGTTCTCATCCTCAGCGCCAGAAGCCTTCCCCCGCGTCCTGGTTCCTTCATACCGTCGGATTCCTGCCCGGCCTCGACGGGTCAGTTGCCGAACAGCCCCGGCAGGCCCGGCGCTGACCGCGCTCCCCCGCGACGGAAACTCGGCTGCGGGTGCCGCACGGCCACCACTAGGCTGCGCTCGCGGGGCGGGCCAGGCCCCGTATCGACCGTCAGTGGATCGGAGATGCACGGGGTATGACAAGTCAACTTTTCGCGATCGGCTTCAATGCGACCCGGCCGTCGGACCTAGCGCGGTTCTGGTCCGAGTTCCTGGGCTGGGAGTTGGTCGACGGTCCGGACGACGACGTCGCGATCCTGCCCCCTGATACCGCCGGGTTCCGCATCCTTTTCCTGCCGAGCCTGGAGCCGAAGATCGGCCAGAACCGGGCGCACTTCGACCTGACGAGCGCTTCCCCGGAGGATCAGCAGCAGACGGTGGCCAGGGCGCTGGAACTGGGTGGGCAGCACATCGACGTGGGCCAACTCCCGGAAGAGGGGCATGTGGTGCTCGCCGATCCGGACGGCAACGAATTCTGCGTCATCGAGGCGGGGAACAAATTCCTCGCCGACACCGGCTTCATCGGAGCGCTGGCCTGCGACGGTACGCAGGAAGTCGGTTATTTCTGGAGCAAGGCGCTGCGGTGGCCGCTGGTCTGGGACCAGGATCAGGAGACCGCGATCCAATCGCCGGACGGCGGCACGAAGATCACGTGGGGTGGTCCTCCGGTGGCGCCGAAGACGGGCACGAACAGGCTGTATTTCGAGCTGGCGCTCCCCGCCGACGCTGACTGGGAGGCGGAGGTCGACCGCCTGATCTCGCTCGGCGCGACGCGAACCGACACCGGCGAGGGCGACGGCGGCCGGGTGCTGATGCTCGACCCCGACGGCAACGAGTTCTCCGTGCAGAGGCCCCGGTAGCGCGGCTGTTGTCGGGCGGGCTGTGCTTCACGGGCGAACACTCATGAAGCACAGCCCCCTCGCCGATCATGCAGGGCTTTTCAAGTTTCATGGGTCGTTGCAAATCACTGAACGTCTGAAACACTCTCATGAAACGCTTCCGGATCATGAGTGACGACTTCAAGCGCGTGGAAGCGCACGCCCGATGTCGACATGCGCCTTCCCGCCGGGGTCGCCCTGCCGCGCCCGCAAGGGCAAGGTCGCGATCCACTGGCACACCACCCGCTTCCGCCTCGTGACGCAGCTCGCCAAGGCGCTCAACGCCCCGACGCCCGCGGTGCGCAAGCCCGGCGCGGTGTGGACCGAGCTGCCACGGCCGGTGAACACCGGCGCCGAGCCGGTCGGCCACGTGCGCCTGGGTACGGCCGTGCGTCGACTCGTCGTACACGAGCACAAGCGGCTCGGCCGAGTACCTCGTCCCGTCGCAGGTCATGCCCGTGGTGCCGAGAGCTTGCAGTTGCCTGCCGCGTCAGCTGCACCCGACCGCCGGACGCGGCAAAAGCGTTCGTGCCGGTCGGACAGGCCAGCCGGAGGAGCGCAAGCGGTCATCATGCCGCCCCACCGACATAGCTGTCACTGGGATGACCTGGGTGGACGGGGGATTCCGGCAGGCGCCCGGTCGTTGAACCGCACTGGTTACCGCCGAGGAACCTCAGATGTTCCGCAAAGATCTCCAAGATCCATTGCTGATGAGGCCGACTGTTGCCAAAGTGCCAGCAATCACCCTCGTCCGAGGCCCTCGGAGGCTCGATGATCGCCCGCCGTGCCCTGGTGTCTGCCGTATCAGCGGCAGCCCTCGCTCTCCCTCTGCTCCTCCCCACCGCAGCCGCCGGATCGTCCCCGGCAGGCGCTGCCGCAGCACCCTCCGGCTCACGTCTCCAGCCGCCGCCCAAACAGGCCGTCGCCACCGGCAGCGGGGGCGCAGTCTCCAGCGTGAACCCATACGCCTCGCAGGCCGGCATCGAGGTGCTGCGGCGCGGCGGCAACGCGGTCGATGCGGCGGTGGCGACCGCGGCCGCGCTCGGAGTGGTCGAGCCGTACTCGGCAGGCATAGGAGGCGGCGGCTATTTCGTGTACTACGACGCCGCCAAGAAGAAGGTGCACACCATCGACGGCCGAGAGACGGCCCCGGCCCGGATGCGCTCCGACTCCTTCATCGACCCGTCCACGGGCAAAGCCATCCCGTTCCAGGAAGCGGTCAACTCCGGCCTGTCCGTGGGAGTTCCGGGCACCCCGGCGACCTGGCAGGAGGCCCTGGACGACTGGGGCACCGTCTCGCTCGGGCGCGCACTGCGCCCTGCCACCCGGATCGCCGACGCCGGCTTCGTGGTCAACGACGAATTCCGCGCCCAGACGGCAATGAACGAAGCCCGCTTCCGGGACATCACCTCGACCTCCGAACTCTTCCTGCCGAACGGTGAACTCCCCGTGGTCGGCAGCCGTTTCCGCAACCCCGACCTGGCCCGTACGTACCGGGAACTGTCCCGCGAGGGCATAGATGCGCTCTATCACGGCGACATCGGGCGCGATGTGGTGGGCACCGCGCAGAACCCGCCGGTGACCGCGGGATCCGACCGTACGTTCTGGCCCGGACTCATGGAGCGGCGCGACCTCGCGAACTACGCGGTGGTGCGCCGGGACCCGACCCGCACCACGTACCACGGGCTGGACGTCTACTCCATGGCCCCGTCCTCCTCCGGCGGTACCACCGTCGGCGAAGCGCTCAACATCCTGGAGAACTTCCCTCTGTCCTCCGCCGACCGGGTCCAGGCACTGCACCACTACGTGGAAGCCAGCCGGATCGCGTTCGCCGACCGCAACCGCTGGGTGGGCGACCCCGCCTTCTCGGACGTGCCCACGAAGGCGCTGCTGTCCAAGGAGTTCGCGAAGGACCGGGCCTGCCTGATTCGGCCCGACGCGACGCTGACCAGCCCGCTGGCCCCGGCGGACCCGCTCGGCGCGACAACCGGCTGTGCCCGGGGGAAGGGCACTCAGGAACCTTACGAGGGGCCCTCGACGACCCATCTGGTGACCGCCGACCGTTGGGGCAACGTGGTCTCGTACACCCTGACGATCGAGCAGACCGGAGGCTCGGCCATCACCGTGCCCGGACGTGGCTTCCTGCTCAACAATGAGCTCACCGACTTCGACTTCACCCCGCTCACCCCCGGGGTACCCGACCCGAACCTGCCCGCGCCGGGCAAGCGCCCGCGCAGCAGCATGTCGCCGACGATCGTGCTGCGGGACGGAAAGCCGGTGATCGCGGTCGGTTCGCCGGGTGGCGCGACCATCATTACCACGGTGCTCCAGACTCTCGTCAACCGTTTCGACCTGGGCATGTCGCTGCCCGATGCGGTCGCCGCTCCGCGGATCTCGCAGCGGAACCGGACCACGACCGACGCCGAACCCGCCTTCCTCGACTCACCCGAGCGCACCGCGCTCGAAGGCCTCGGCCAACACTTCGTCCTGGCCCCACAGACCTTCACCCCCTCCCCGGAGATCGGAGCGGTGGCCGCACTGGAGTTCCAGCGCGACGGGAAGGTCACGGCGGTCGCCGAACCCAAGCGGCGAGGTGGCGGCTCGGCCATGGTGGTGAACGAGAGCCGTTGACCCGGCGAACGTTGCATCACTCGGGCCTCGCGCAAGGCCTCGGTGCCTGCGACGAAATCGCTGACTCCGTCGCCAGTCTCCTCGGCCCCTCATCAGAAGGGCTGGGCTGACGGCCCACAATCGCAACGCGTCCTTGCCTCGCGACGAGCGCTGTAGTTGACGAAATCTGTCGACTACAGCGCTCGGTGTGCGACGCGAAGTCGCTACGCGCCAGTGAGGACAGTCACGTGAAGGAGGTGTCGATCGGCTGTCGCGCCACGACGATCCGTCCTGGCCTGCTCCTGTCGGCGCAGCGCTTCGCTCCCCCGACCACCCGTCCCGGCTGGACCTGCTGACAGTCGCAGCCGGACTCGCAGTGCACCTCGGGACGCCCCACCTCGCTGTTCGCACTCATCCTTCGACGATGACGCCCGGCCCTGCGTAACCCCGTGGCCGCTCAGGCGTAGAAGCGTGAGACGCTCTGCAGCACTGCGGCCGGCTTTGCCTCGCCATCGATCTCGACCGTGCCGTTGACCGTGATCTGCAGGCCACCGGGCACCTCCTCGACCTCGGCGAGCCGGGCGGCCAGGCGGATGCGTGAGCCGACCTTCACCGGGGCGGGAAAGCGCACCTTGTTGAGGCCGTAGTTGACCTTGGTAGCGACGCCCTCGACCTCGAGCAGCTCGGTGAAGAAGGGGATGAACAGGGACAGCGTCAGGTAGCCATGGGCGATCGGGGCGCCGAAGGGGCCGGAAGCGGCGCGGTCGGGGTCGGTGTGGATCCACTGGTGGTCGTCGGTGGCCTCCGCGAAGAGGTCGACACGGTCCTGGGTGACCTCCAACCACGAGCTGGTGCCGAGGTCGGTGTCGGCGAGAGACTTGAGCTGGTCGAGTCCGTTGACGGTGAGTGCCATGGTGACGGGGCAGCCTTTCGGTCAGTCAATTGCCGTGCTGGGCACGGATGTCGTTCTTGCGGAGCTTTCCGGATGCGGTACGCGGCAGCCTGTCCACCAGCAGCACCGACTTCGGGAGTTTGTACTTGGCGAGCACGCCCGCCAGCCGGGCCTGCAGGAGCTCGGGGTCGAGCTCACTGCCGGGTACGGGGACGACGACGGCGCGGCCGACCTCGCCCCACTTCTCGTCGGGCACGCCGATCACGGCGCATTCGGCGACCCCGGGAAGGGCCAGCAGGGCGTCCTCAACCTCGGCGGGGTAGACGTTCTCGCCGCCGGAGATGTACATGTCCTTGATCCGGTCGGCGATGGTGACGTAGCCGTCCGCATCGACGCGGGCGGCGTCGCCGCTGCGGAACCAGCCGTCGGTGAAGGCGGCGGCCGATGCCTCGGGCAGGCCCCAGTAGCCGGGGCTGACGTGGGGGCCGCGCACCATGACCTCGCCCAGCTCCCCCGGCGCGACCTCGGACCCGTCGGCGGCGAGCACGCGCACATCGCTGAAGAAGTGCGGCACGCCCGCGGAACCCGCCTTGCTGACGGAGTGTTCGGCGTCGAGGAAGAGCGTGCCGGGGGCGGCCTCGGTCATGCCGTAGCCCTGGAGGAAAGTGAGTCCGCGGCGCTGGTAGAGGTCGATGAGGGAGGTGGGCACCGGGGCGCCGCCGCAGGTGAGCAGGCGCAGGCTGCTGAGGTCGGCCGTTTCCCATTGGGGCCGGCGGGCCATCAGGTCGTACATCGTGGGAACGCCGAACACGAAGGTGATCCGATGCCGCTCGATCAGCTCCAGCGTCGCGGTGGCGTCGAAGGACTCGACCAGCACGCAGGTGCCGCCCTTGAGCAGGACCGGGAGGGTGAGCATGTTGAGCCCGGCCGTGTGGAACAACGGCGCGGAGACGAGGGCGCGTTCATCGGCGACCAGGTCGTGGTCGACCAGGACGTTGACGGCGTTCCAGGTCACGTTGCCATGGGTGAGCATGGCGCCCTTGGGGCGGCCGGTGGTGCCCGAGGTGTACATGATGATGCAGGTGTCGCCGAGGGAGACCGGCTCGTCGATCGGGGTGGCATCGACGGCGGCCAGCCGCGCCTCGTAGGCGGGGCCGACCTCGACCGTGATCGGGGCACCGGAGCCGGCGACGAGGTCGGCGCAGCTCGGGGCGTGGATCAGTACCTTGGCGCCGCAGTCGTCGAGTTGGAAGGCGATCTCGGGCGCGGCGAGGCGGGTGTTGAGGGGGACGAAGAGGGCGCCGAGTATTCCGGCCGCGAAGCAGGTCTCCAGGAAGGCGGGATGGTTGGGTCCCAGGTAGGCGACGCGGTCGCCGCGGCGGACGCCGGCGGCGCGCAGCGCGTGGGCGAGCCGGGTGGTGCGGTCGTGCAGCTCGGCGTAGCTGACGCTGCGGTCACCGTGGACGAGCGCGGTGCGGTGGGGGGTCTTCCGGGCGCGGCGGGCGGGCCAGGAGCCGAATCCCTCGTTGCGCATGGCGGGTGCCCTCTCAGCTGAGCCCGAGCAGCCGGGCGGCGTTGTCCTTGAGGATCTTGGGTTTGACCGCGTCCTTGATCGGCAGCTTGTCGAAGTCTGCGAGCCAGCGGTCCGGGGTCAGCACCGGGTAGTCGGAGCCGAAGAGCACCTTGTCCTGGAGCAGCGAGTTGGCGTACTGCACCAGCTGCGGCGGGAAGTACTTCGGCGACCAGCCCGACAGGTCGATGTGCACGCCCGGCTTGTGGGTGGCGACGGCGAGGGCCTCGTCCTGCCAGGGGAAGGAGGGGTGGGCGAGGATGATCTTCAGGTGGGGGAAGTCGGCGGCGACGTCGTCGACGTGCATCGGGTTGGAGTACTTGAGCCGGATGCCGCCTCCTCCCGGGACGCCGGCGCCGATGCCGGTCTGGCCGGTGTGGAACAGGGCGACGGTCCCGGTCTCCTCGATGACCTCGTAGAGCGGGTAGGCGAGGCGGTCGTTGGGGAAGAAGCCCTGGATGCTGGGGTGGAACTTGAAGCCCTTGACCCCGTACTCCTCGACCAGTCGCCGCGCCTCGCGCACGCCGGCCTTGCCGCGGAAGGGGTCGATGGAGGCGAAGGGGATCAGCACGTCCGGGTTGGCGGCGGCCGCCTCGGCCACCTCCTCGTTGGGGACCGGGGGCGTGCCGGTGGCGTGCTCGGCGTCGACGGTGAAGACGACGGCGGCCATGCGGCGCTCGCGGTAGTGGGCGGCCATCTCCGGCAGGGTGGGCTTGCGGGCACTTTCGACCTTGAAGTAGCTGCTGGACGCCGCGTGCAGGTCGTCCGCGAGGGAGGCCTTCCCGCTCGAGGAGACCTCGGCGTGCGTGTGCACGTCGATGGCGGTCAGCTCGCTCACGTTCACGTGGCGCTCCCCTCGGGGACGGCCGGCGCCGGGATGCCGACGGTCTGCGGCTCGCGGCCCACGGAGGTGGCCCAGCTCGCGGCGATGGCCTCGGGGCTCCAGCCGCCGTCGGCGTAGGCGACGGCCGTCTCCTGCGGGTGGGACCACAGGGCCAGCTTGTCACCGCCGATGCCGATGCACTGCCCGGTGACGGCGCGGGCGGCGTCCGAGGCGAGGAAGGGGATCAGCGCGGCACAGTCCTCGGCGGTGCCGAAGCCCTCGCCCTTGCGCAGGAAGTCCGGCAGCGGGCTGCCCTGCCTCATGGCCTCGATGTAGGGGGCGAAGGCGGGGATGGTCTCGGTCATGGCGGTAGCAGCGACCGGCACGATCGCGTTGACGGTGATGCCGTTGCGGGCGAGCTCCATGGACCAGGTGCGGACCATGGCGGCGATGCCGGCCTTGGCGGCCGCGTAGTTGGTCTGCCCGAAGTTGCCGCGCTGCCCGGCCGGGGAGCCGACCATGATCAGGCTGCCGCCCTCGCCCTGCTCGCGCATGCGGATCGCGGCGGCGCGGGCGCAGGTGAAGGTGGCGCGCAGGTGGGTGGCGATCACCGCGTCGAAGTCCTCGTCGGTCATCTTCCACAGCACCTTGTCGCGCAGGATGCCGGCGTTGGTGACCATGACGTCCAGGCGGCCGAACTCGGCGACGGCCCGGTCGACCAGCGCCTGCGCCGCCTCGCCGGAGCCGACGGCGACGGCCTCGGCGACGGCGTGGCCGCCGGCTTCGGTGATGGACTTCGCGGCCTGTTCCGCAACCTCGGCATCCAGGTCGTTGACGACCACGGCGGCACCGGCGCGGGCCAGGGCGGTGGCGTAGGCGAGCCCGAGCCCGCGTCCGCTGCCGGTGACGACGGCGACCTTGCCGGTGAGGTCGATCGATTCACGAAGGTGTTCAGCACTCATGGCAATGGAAGGTAGGAGCAATCATTGTGTTCGTCAATGGTTGTTTCCGACCGTGATTCTGCGGCATGATCTCCGCTATGAGCGACGAGCCCTGGATGCGCGGCCTGCACACGGACACCGGCTACCTGCTGTACCGGCTCGGCCTGCGGTCCGGCAGCCTCTTCAACGCCGGCCTGGAGCAGCACGGGCTGCGCCTGCGCCACTACGCCGTGCTGCGCTACCTTGCCACCGTCGAGGGCGCGCGACAGCGTGAGCTCGCCGACCGCCTGGGCTATGACCCGAGCGCGATCGTCTCCCTCCTCGACGACCTGCAGCGGCTGGAGCTCGCCGAACGCAAGCCCGACCCGAGCGACCGCCGCAACCGCATCGTCGTGCTCACCGCCGCCGGACGGGAACTGCTGCGCGACAGCGAACAGGACGGCGCCCAGGTCACCGACGCCCTGCTCGCACCGCTCTCCACCGAGGAGCGCAGCACGCTGCACGCGCTGCTGCTGCGCATCGCGGAGCCCGGCGGCGAGGACTGAGCCCGGCGTCCCGCCAGAGCCCCGGGGCGCCGGCGCCGCGCTCGGCCTCCGACCGGCTGCTCGACGTCCTGGCGGCGTTCGAGCGGAGGCACCCCTCCGTGCTCCGCCACGGCCGTACTGGACCATCCGTTCCGTGCCGTCGAGCCACCCATCGCCCGGGGTGACGAACCAGTGTGCTGCTGGGCGTTCGCCGCAGCGGACGTCGCTGCACCACGGGCCCGGACGGGCATGAGCTCTTCGGCCCGGGGGCGAGCAGTTCTCCACACCACTCCCGCCCCAGACCCGGCAGGATCCGACGAGACCCGCGCCCACCCAAGCGCAACAGGTGTGGCGCCACCGCCGGTTCAGGTGATCCGCAAGGCCGGGGCCGTATGGATCACCAGGCCGACCCGCACTGCGCGGGTCAGGTTGCGGGGGCAGGGCCGGGCGGCAGGTGAACCGTCATGATCAGGTGGCAGGTTTCGGCGCCGGATCCACGGTAGACATGGGGGGCATCACCGCCGAAGGTAGCGGTCTGCCCCGCTTCGACGGGGTGCTCGGTGCCGTCGACGACCAGGATCATCCGGCCGGAGGTGACACTGACGGTTTCCACGACTCCGGCCTGGTGGGGGTGGCTGGGGTACTCCTCGCCGGGCTCCAGTTGCCAGCGCCAGACCTCGACCGGCGCCGGGCCCGAGGTCGTCAGCATGAGCCGGGCTTCACTGCCCTGCGCTCCGGTCCACAGAGGGGCCACGGCGTCGGCGGTCACGACACGGACGCTGCCTTCGGCCGGTCCTTCCATCAGCGCGGACACCGAAATGCCGAGCGTGTCGGCCAGTCGGACCAGGGTGGCGAAGTTGGGGTTGCCCTGGGCTTTCTCCAATCCCACCAACGCGCCCTTGCTGACCTGGGCACGCCGGCCGAGCTCGTCCAGGGACAGACCGGCGCGGGTGCGGGCCGCTCTGACGTTGTGCGCGAGCGTCCGCAGGGCTGCGGCCGTCTCGGCCATCTGATCACCATCCTCACAAGTGGACCACTTGATTGCACCGTGCGGTCATTCGGTTGACACTCACCGGTCGATCTGTTGTACGGTTCAGTCGTTCCATTGAATAGTAAGGGATGTAGCGTGATCGCTCTGCTGCTGGCCCTGGGCAGCTCACTCGCCTATGGATGCGCCGATTTCCTCGGTGGCCTCGGAGCCCGCAAGGCTCATGTGCTGCGTACCGTGATGATCGCAGCCCCGGCCAGCCTCGCGGTCGAGCTGCTGCTGTGGCCATTCCTCGGCGCCTCTTTCAGTACTGGCGCTCTCAGCTGGGGTGCCGCATCGGGGGTCACCTCGGCCGCCGCGTTCGCCCTGCTCTACCGCACCCTGGCGATCGGCCCGATGAACGTGCTGTCGCCCGTGACCGCCCTGGTGTCCGCCGCGCTGCCCGTCGGTGTGGGTCTGCTGCAGGGCGAGCACCTGGCCGCTGCCGGACTGGTGGGTCTGCCGCTCGCCCTGGTGGCAGTGGTACTGGTCAGCGCCGGACACGGCGCGGGCTCGGCACGCCCCTCACGCACCGCGCTGCTGCTGGCCTTCGGCGCAGGCGCCGCCATCGCTCTCCAGCTGATCTTTCTGCACCAGGCGCCGTCCGACAGCGGAGTCGCTCCACTGATCATGGGCCGGGCGGTCTCCTCGGCGGTCACCCTGGCCGCGGCCGGGCTGATGCACCGCAAGCTCGGCTCGGCGCGGCCCGCGTACGCGATGTCAGCGGCCGCGGGTGTGCTGGACTCGCTGGCGAACCTACTGTTCCTGCTGGCCGCCCGCAGCGGGGACCTCACCGTCGTCGCCGTGATCACCGCCCTCTACCCGGCCGGCACGGTCCTGCTCGCCCGCACCGTGCTCGCCGAACGCATCCACCGCGGCCAACTCGTCGGACTCGGCACCGCCGCCGCTGCCGTCGGCCTCCTCGCCCTCACCTGAATCACCCCCAACCCCTCCTCCGTCCACGCAAGGAGAGCAGCATGTTCATCCAACCCTGGGACGCCGGCCTGGACGAAGCCGAATGGCAGACCTGGATCGCCGAAGGCCACGACTTCGGACAGCTGAGCGTCAACGGCCTGCCCGGCCACCCGCCCGTCGCCGTCCCCACCCACTTCACCAGCGACGGAAACCACCTCCTGGTCCACTTCGCCCGACCCAACCCGGTCTGGAAGGCGATCGAGCACGACCCGAACGTCCTCCTCACCGTCTTCGGCGACTACGCCTTCATCCCCGGCCCCTGGCGTGCCAAGGCCGACACCTCGCCCACCGACGGCGTACCCACCAGCTACTACACGGCCGTCCAGTTCACCTGCCGCGCCAGCATCGTCGACGACCCCGAGGCCAAGGCCGAGCTGCTGCGCCGCCAGCTCGCCCACTTCCAGCCCGACGGCGACCACGCCCCCGTCACCGTCGACCAGCCGCCCTACGGCCGGATGCTGCCCGGCATCCGCGGACTGCGCCTGGAAATCACCGACGTAGTCGCGAAGTTCAAATACGACGACCACAAACCCGTCGAACACCGCACCGCCGTCGCCGACCACCTCACCGCACGCGGCCAGGGGCTCGACGCCCCCACCGCACTCCAGCAGCGCCGCCGACTGGACCGCATCGGCCCCTGGAAGCCCTGACCTCACGCCCCACCCCGGCACAGAAACGGAAACCCCACCCATGACCGCCTTCCGCCTCTCCCCCGCTGTCGCGGACGACTTCCCCGGCACCCTCATCGCCCTGGTCACCGCCACCGGCCTGCGCGGCCGTGAACCCTGGCCCGACACCACCGCCGCCCTGGAGGACCTGGAGCAACAGCTCGCCGACGGCACCTGGCAGCCTGCCGACGAGACCGACCCCCGCATCGAGGCGTGGCATACCGCCTACCGCTCCTTCGGCACCAACCCCCGCCGCATCCGCCCCAGCGTCGACGCGCTCGGCCGCCGCCTCGCCAAAAAGGGGACCCTGCCGCGCATCAACCCGGCCGTCGACGCCTACAACGGCGTTTCCGTGCAGCACGGCCTGCCCGTCGGCGCCTTCGACCTGGCCCACGTCACCGGCGATGTCGTCATCCGCCACGCGGACGGCACCGAGTCCTTCACACCGCTCGGCGAACCCGACACCATCGAGAACCCCAAGACCGGCGAGATCATCTACGCGGACACCACCGGCGTCCTGACCCGCCACTGGAACCACCGCGACGCCCACCGCACCCGCGTCACCGAGGACTCCACACACGTCGCCTTCGTCATCGAAACCCTCCACGCCACCCGTGACGGCCACCTCCTCGAGACCGCGGCGCGGGAGCTGCAGGGCCTGCTCATCCCGCACGCCGAACAGACCGCCGTGTATGTACTCAGCCCGGCACAGTCCCAGGTCACCGTCTAAGAACCCCTCACGAAATGATCTTCGAGGTGGTTGAATCACTCCGGGACTGTCGATCCGAGGTGCGACTGAGCGCTCCGGTTGGCCGGTGAGCGTTCAAGTCGGCCACTTGAGCCGTAGTCGACTGGGACAGGACGGCTACGGGGCTCGTCAGGCATCCAGCAGGAGAAGCCAGACCTCGGAGAAGGCGAGGCCGTGCTCGTGGGTCACGACTTCGCGCGGGCAGCCCAGCGCGATCAAACGCCAGTCGCAGGTGACCGTCCACGGGCCGGCCGTACCCCCGCATCCTGGGCAACCAACGGTCTCGGCCGTCCACACACCGGGGGCGGGTCTGCCGTGACGACGGAACCGGCCCGTGTACTGGACCTGCCAGGGCTCGACCGGCGGCGTGAGCGGGGTGGCCAACGGTCCCTGGGGCCGGGCGTACGACCTGTTCCGCCGCTGGCAGCGGAACGGCACCTGGCATCGGATCTTCACTGAACTCCAGGCCCAGGCTGACGCGAAAGAGCTGATCATCTGGGGCATCAACATCGACTCCACCGTGTGCCGGGCCCACCAGCACGCCGCCGGTGCGAGGAAAAGGGGGAGCTGCAGAAGGAGCCGCCCGGCGGCGTCAGCGTCGAGCCGGACGACCACGGGCTCGGGCGCTCGCGCGGCGGCCTGACCACCAAGGTGCACCTGGCCGTCGAACAGGGCCAGAAGCCCATGTCCATCGTGATCCCGGCCGGGCAGCGGGGCGATTCCCCGCAGTTCGAGCCGGTCCTGAACAAGGTCCGTGTCCCTCGTCTTGGGCCAGGCAGGCCGCGCACCCGTCCCGACCGCGTGCGGGCCGACAAGGCGTACGCCTCCCGCAAGAATCGTGCCTACCTGCGCAGACGCGGGATCCGCTGCACCATCCCGGACAAGGCCGATCACGTCCGCAACCGCAAGAGGCTCGGCGCTCGCGGCGGCCGTCCGCCGAAGTTCGACAAGGTCGACTACCGGGAACGCCACGCGGTGGAATGTGGCATCAACCGCCTCAAGAGGAACCGGGCAGTGGCCACGCGTTACGAGAAACTCGTCGTCCGCTACGAAGCAACCGTCCTGGTCGCGGCCATCAACGAGTGGCTGTGACCAGCACTTCCACCAGGGGCGCGGGACGGGCCGTCAGCGGTGGCCCAGCACGTTGACCACGCGTCCGCTGGGGTCGCGAACGAAGAACCGCCGCACACCCCACTCCTCGTCCTGCAAGGGGTGAATGATCTCCGCACCGCTCTCCCGCATGACCGCATAAGCCGCATCCACGTCGTCCACCTCGACGCTCATGTCGGGGGCGACAGGCGCGGTTTTGTCGCTGGTCATGACGCTGATCTGCGCTGCCGGGCTGGACGGGGAGGCGAGCGTCATGATCCAGCCGTGGTTCATGACCTCCTCGAAGCCCAACAGGCCATAGAACTCCCGGCTCTCCTGCGCGGCCTCCGACCGGATGTTGGGCACGACACGGCGAACGGCCATCGATGACTCCAAACGAGAACGAACCTGTCTTTGCGTCTCCCCAGGAGTACTACGGCACGTCCGCAGCCGCACGCACTTTCGATACACGCCCTAGCTTGATCTTTAACCTCGGAGGTCGAACGGCTCCTCGTACTTGATCACTCGGACTGGCAACCGCCTTACACGAGGGCGGCCTTCGGCCGAGCA
>NZ_JBHVEE010000192.1:0-14778 GCF_042802415.1 Streptomyces sp. NPDC057486
CAGTGCGTCGAACCGCCCGAGGGCCCGGTCTCCCGGCTGCGACCGGGTTCGGCTGCTCCGCTCCCCGTCCGGAGCGGGCCGACGCGCCGGTCAGTCGGTGCCGAACTCCATTGCGGCGCGGTCCAGCAGCTCGTCGTCCTCGGAGACCTCGCCGCGGGAGGCGATGGCCTCGGCGCCGCCCTCCGGCATGGTGCCGATCAGGCCGGTCGCCGCCGCCTGGGCGGCGCCGATCAGCTCGGGGTGGGCCGTGCCGACGATGCCGAGGCCGGCGTACTGCTCGAGCCTGGCGCGCGAGTCGGCGATGTCGAGGTTGCGCATGGTGAGCTGGCCGATCCGGTCCACGGGGCCGAACGCCGAGTCCTCGGTACGCTCCATCGAAAGCTTGTCCGGGTGGTAGCTGAACGCCGGGCCAGTGGTGTCCAGGATCGAGTAGTCCTCACCGCGCCGCAGTCGCAGGGTCACCTCGCCGGTGACCGCCGAGCCGACCCAGCGCTGCAGCGACTCGCGGACCATCAGCGCCTGCGGGTCCAGCCAGCGCCCCTCGTACATCAGCCGCCCGAGGCGCCGTCCCTCGTTGTGGTAGTGGGCGAGGGTGTCCTCGTTGTGGATCGCGTTGACGAGGCGCTCGTACGCGGCGTGCAGCAGCGCCATGCCGGGCGCCTCGTAGATGCCGCGGCTCTTCGCCTCGATGATCCGGTTCTCGATCTGGTCCGACATCCCGAGGCCGTGGCGGCCGCCGATCGCGTTCGCCTCCATCACCAGCTCGACCGGGGAGGTGAACTCCTTGCCGTTGATCGTCACCGGGCGGCCCTGGTCGAAGCCGATCGTCACGTCCTCGGCGGCGATCTCGACCGAGGGGTCCCAGAACCGCACGCCCATGATCGGTTCCACGGTCTCCACGCCGGTGTCGAGGTGCTCCAGCGTCTTGGCCTCGTGGGTGGCGCCCCAGATGTTGGCGTCGGTCGAGTACGCCTTCTCGGTGCTGTCGCGGTACGGCAGCCCGTGGGCGACCAGCCACTCCGACATCTCCTTGCGGCCGCCCAGCTCGGAGACGAAGTCGGCGTCGAGCCACGGCTTGTAGATGCGCAGGTGGGGGTTGGCGAGCAGGCCGTAACGGTAGAACCGCTCGATGTCGTTGCCCTTGAACGTCGAGCCGTCGCCCCAGATCTGTACGTCGTCCTCGAGCATCGCCCGGACCAGCAGGGTGCCGGTGACGGCGCGGCCGAGCGGCGTGGTGTTGAAGTAGGCGCGGCCGCCCGAGCGGATGTGGAACGCGCCGCAGGCGAGCGCGGCCAGGCCCTCCTCGACCAGCGCCGCTCGACAGTCGACCAGGCGCGCGATCTCGGCGCCGTAGGTCTTCGCGCGGCCGGGCACCGAGGCGATGTCGGGCTCGTCGTACTGGCCGATATCGGCGGTGTAGGTGCACGGGACGGCACCCTTGTCGCGCATCCACGCGACCGCGACCGAGGTGTCGAGGCCGCCCGAGAAGGCGATGCCGACGCGCTCGCCGGTGGGCAGGGAGGTGAGAACCTTAGACATGGGAAGAGTATGTATTAATCCGCATGATTATGCAAAACGACATTCCCTGAAGTCGGTGTGGACCTCGCACGGTGTTCCACCGAGGAGGTC
The DNA here is from genome assembly GCF_042802415.1 of Streptomyces sp. NPDC057486. NCBI lineage: Bacteria > Bacillati > Actinomycetota > Actinomycetes > Kitasatosporales > Streptomycetaceae > Streptomyces > Streptomyces sp. NPDC057486. The sequence goes on from NZ_JBHVEE010000192.1 coordinate 1,630, forward strand.
CGGGACGCTGCGGGCGGCGGCGCCGACAGTGCCGGGTCGACCTGCTCGGCGACGGCGAGGAGCCCGTCGGACAAAGCCGCGCCGAGGACGAGATCGGCGCTGCACAGGCGCCCTGGTGGGCGGCGAGCGGGATCGCCGCGACAGCAAGGGTGGTCGGCCCACCGATTCCGACAAGGAGACCTGCAAGCAGCGCAACGCAGTTGAGCGCACCGTCTTCCGACTCGAGAACTTCCACGCCGTGGCCACGCGCTACGGCGCGCGTCTGCGTCTGCCACGGAGCAGTCACCGCGGCCGCAATCCGGCTGCGGCTCCGGCCATGACCCGACCTGGACCCAGTTTGCCCACCCAGAGGCGAAGAGGTGGGTCCGGCGCGCCGTGTCCGGGCCTCTCCCGGCGGGCACCGCGAGTACACCGAGGGCGCGGTCGACCGCGTCGCCCATATCCAGGAGCTGTACGCGGCCGGGCTGTGCTGCTCCAAGATCGCGCAGTTGCTTCCGTGTATGCGGGACGCCGTCGGCGGTCCCTCCGCGACCGCCGACGCGCGACTGATCGACGGCCTCACGGCGGAGAGCGACCGCATCGACCGGATGATCGACGACCTACAGCGCCCGGATGGTGCTGGACGAGGTGATCGATGCGGCCGCGGCCCCTGCGGCGCACGGCCCGGAACAGCCGGCCCGGGGCCGATGGGGCAGGGACAGCGGCCGTAGCAGTCCCTGTGACCGCAGTGTCGGCTGTGACGGGTCAGCCCCACCGCCCGATCTCAACCGGTTCTTCTCCGCCCTGATCGGAGGCGAGCTCCACAAGCACGCCCAGCTCGCCGGGATCCGTACCCCGTCAAGGTTCCCGACGGTCCCGGTACGAGGGCCACAAGCCGCAACGCGATGCCGGGAGGCTCCACGGGCTCAACCCCGTCCCCGCCAGGCCCACTTCTGCACCTTGCGGTTCTCGGACACCTTCGCCACGCCACCGGTCGAACCGCCGTCCGCGACCTGGAGCGGTACTGCTCGCGGGACGGGTGCGGCGGCGACCGGCCGGCTGTGGGGTTGCAGCCGCTTCAGCCGCGCCCTCCATGGACCATCCGCCATCTCCAGCTGAATGATGACCGGCCCCTCGGGAAGCGGAACGGTCTCCCGCCGCTTGCCGATCTCGTTGACGACGTTCTCCCGCCCGGGCAGGCTCGTGGAGTCCTCGTGTCCCGCCAGTTCGTAGAGATGGACGATGAGGTTGTCGTCGCCTCGGTAGTGGATGGCGAGGTCGGCCACTCCCTGCGTGTGCAGCAGGACGTCGGGCCCTCTGTACTCCAACTGTTCCTCCGTCAGCCGCTGAGCCGCGGCCAGCGGCAGCACTCGTACCCGCCAGGGCCCTTCCGCCTGCAACCGCAGGCGCAGGGGCTCCCGCTCGGGCACTTCCACGAGCAGCCGCCCCCGGAAGTTCTCCTCGGTGCTGTTGACGATGTTGTCCTTCTGCTTGTTGCGCCGGTCGAGGGTCCACAGGCCCGTGTACCCGTCACCTTCGACGTTGAGCTCGACGACGACCGGTCCCGGCGGGAGCCCGTCCACGGTGATCACATCGTTGTCCCGGCCGGTCTCGGTGTACGGCTCGAAGACAGGGCCGAACGACCAGTCCATCCATGGGTCGCCCGCGCCCGACACCAAGGGCTGACGAACCATCGCCGTGGGTGAGGGAACCGGCCCGGGGGCCGGCGCCGGCATCGGCACGGCCACAGGCGCGGGCGCAGGCGCAGGCGCGGGCAGAGGTGTGTGAATCGTTTCCGGAACAGGCTCGTCCCCGGCCACGTCCACGCCATGGTCCGCCGCCAGACCGGCAAGGCCGTCCAGGTACCCCTGGCCCACCGCGCGGAACTTCCATCCCCCCGCCCGCCGGTAGAACTCCGCCATCACCATGGCCGTCTCGCCGCCACCGTCGGTCACGTCGTAGCGGGCGACGGACGTACCGTCCGGCGCGAACGCCTCCACCGACGGCCCGTCCGCGTCCCGCACGCAGCCGTTCTCCGTCGATGCGACCACGAGGAGGCGGACGATGTCCTCCTCGATCGCGGTGAGACCGACCTCCAGCCACTCCGTGCCGTCCTCACCACCGACCAGCCGTACGGAACCCGAAGGATGGACCGGCGCACCGTGGAACACGACATCCCCGTCCCCTCGGACACGTCCGCGCTCCGTCAGGAGCAAGGCCGAGACGTCCAGTCCGTGCCGGACGGCGACCCGCAGTGGCACGGATGGTACGAAGGAGTTGCCTCCCTTGATGATTCCCCCCATTGCGCGCCTACCCCTGTCCGCCCAGTACGGAGCCGAACATGCGCGGGGCCGGCGGCCGCGCCGCGGCCTCGGCGCGTGCGCCGCCCTCATCGTTGCCGGATATCGACTCGTGCCAGCGGAGCTGTCCGCCCACATCTCCTCCATCATCACTGGGACGAATTCGGCCTGTTGCTCGGCATTTTGGTCCTTCGAACGGATCATGCCACAGGGTGCTGAGGGGGAACTCGCCTTCGTCCGAGCCGGCCTGGCAGCCGGCCGGTCCGGCGCGCTGTGCCGCTCGGTTGCGACCCGTCGGGATCAACGCGGGCTGTTCGCCGACGGCTCGTCAACCACTGCGGCGCGCACTTCGACGTGGAGAAGCAAGGGGTCAGCCGGTCGGCCGGTCGGCCGCTACGGCGGTACGGCGGGAGCGGGCCAGCGCCAGCCCACCGAGGACTGTGCCGATCAGTCCCACCAGTACAGCAACAATGCCCCCGCCCAGCCCGTTGCCGGTGCCGAGCCCACCGTCCGCGGTGGCTACCACCAGCCCACCGAGGGCCACACTGATCGGACTCGCCACCAGGGCGACAAGGGCCCTGCTTCGTGCGGTGCCGGTGCCGGTGTCGGTACGGCGGGCGCGGGCCAGCGCCAGCCCTCCGATGACAAGGCCGGTCAGCCCGATGAGCGCGGCCATGCTCGCGCCCAGGCGGCCAGGGGTCATGGCGTAGACACTGGCGGCGATCGGCTGGACGGAGGCGTGCGCGGCCGCCGGTGCCGCAAGCGCAAATGTGACCGACATGGAGTGCTCCTTCTGCTCCTGTGACTGGGTGCGGCCTGAGCATGTCTGCCGGACCCGCCTTCGGTCGTCCGGCGGACGCAGACACTTCGCGCTGCCACCGATGCCTCATCCGGCTGCCGCAGACGCTGCAGGAGGCGCGAAGGTACTGCGACTGCGGTAGTGGGCGGCTCGTCAACAAGGGGGACCCGCCCGCGGCGGTAGCCAGCTAGGGTGCGCGCATGAGTGCAGGTGAGTCCGGTGTCCGGGCCCGTGTCGGAGACTGGGGTGTCGCTGTCGGCGTGGCGGCGGCGCTGCTGGTCACCGGGCTGTCCGGGCAACGTCCGGCCACGACCTTCGACTTGCTCGGGTACGCGCTGCTGACGGTCGGCGGGCTGGCATTGGTCGCGCGCCGCCGGGCTCCGGTTGCCGTGCTGGCCGCCACTGGGTTGTGCGCGGTCGGTTACCAGGCGGCCGGTTTCGATGTGCCTGCTGTCGCGTACCTGTTCGCGGTGTACGCGGCTGTACGGGCGGGGCACCGCATCATCACGGTGGCGGCGAGCGTGGCCATGCTGGCCGTGCTCCCGCTCGCGGCCCTGGCCTCGGGCCTCCACGACACGGGCGAGGCGTTCGCGCAGGCCCGAGGCGCCTTGGAGCTGGCCTGGCTGATCGCGGCCGGCGCCGCGGGTGAGGCCCTGCGGCAGGCGGAGTGGCGGGCGGAGGAGGCCGAGCGCACCCGGGAGGAGACCGCGCGGCGCCGCGCCGACGAGGAACGGCTCCGAATTGCACGGGAGTTGCACGATTCGCTCACCCACCAGATCTCGGTCATCAAAGTGCAGGCCGAAGTCGCCGTGCACGTGGCCCGCAGGCGGGGTGAGGAGGTGCCGGAAGCCCTGCTGGCGATCCAGGAGGCCGGACGTGAGGCGAGCCGGGAGTTGCGCGCGACCCTTCAGGCGCTGCGCGACGACGACACGACCCCGCCGCGTGGGCTCGACCACGTCCCGGAACTGGTGCAACGGGCGCGCACGTTCGGCCTGGACACGACGTTGACGATCGAAGGACAGCAACACGGCGTGCCGGCCGCGGTGGACCGGACCGTGTACCGGATCGTTCAGGAGTCGCTCACCAACATCGCCCGTCACGCGGATGCCTCCACGGCATCGGTCAAGATCGATTGCCGTCCGGACGCCCTCGCGATACGCGTCGACGACGACGGCAAGGCGACGCCGGACACTGCCCCGGTGCCCGGCGTCGGGCTGCTCGGGATGCGTGAACGAGTCACCGCCCTCGGCGGCCGGCTGCGCGCCGAACCGCGGGGCGAGGGCGGCTTCACCGTCCAGGCCGAACTCCCCGTGGACCGGACCTCATGATCCGTGTCCTGCTCGTCGACGACCAGCCGCTGATTCGCAGTGGATTCCGTGCGCTCCTCGACCTCGAAGACGACATCGAGGTGGTGGCCGAGGCCGCCGACGGGAAGGAGGGCCTGGCCCTGGCCCTGGAACACCTGCCCGACGTCGCTCTCGTCGACATCCAGATGCCGGTCGTCGACGGCATTGAGGCGACCCGGCGCATCGCCGCGGACCCGGCCCTGGCCGGGGTGCATGTGGTCATCCTGACCAACTACGGCTTGGACGAGTACGTCCTCGACGCGCTGCGCGCCGGCGCTGCCGGATTCCTTGTCAAGGACATCGTGCCGGAAGACTTCCTGCACGCCGTACGCGTCGCCGCGCGTGGCGACGCTCTGCTTGCACCCTCGATCACGCGCAAGCTCATCAACAGGTTCGTCACCCAGCCGCTCAACGCCGGCATCGACACGGGGCTGGAAGAGCTGACCAACCGCGAACGCGAGGCCGTCACCCTGGTCGCGCAGGGCCTGTCCAACGATCAGATCGCCGACCGCATGGTGATCAGCCCGATGACCGCAAAAACCCACATCAACCGGGCCATGGCCAAGCTCCGGGCCCGTGACCGCGCTCAACTCGTCGTCCTTGCCTACGAGTCCGGCCTGGTAGCCCCGCGCAACTCCTGACACCCACGGTCCGGGTACGGGACAGCCCTGAGGGCGGGCAGATCAACAACTCGTCCTTTTGACGTTGGTTTGGGCGGGGGCGGAGGCGAGGAAGCTCGCGATGCCGGCTGGTGTGCGGAAGCGGGCGGGAGGCGGCGATGCGGTGGCCGTGCGCTTCCAGGAGCGGGCGGCCTTCCTCGTCGGTGGCGAGCTTGCGCAGGTGGAGAACGGCCGTAGGGCCGTTCCCGTCCCGTCTCCGTCACGACCGTCATCCCTGCTCCGGATCACCCTCTCGGGTGGGAACCGCACGCGGCCGGGGTGGTACGGACGGGGTGCTGTCGGTCTCCGTCGACTTCCTCTCCATCACGTATGTGTTTCCCGCATCGGGGTCGCTGAAGAAGAAGTACAGCTGAAGCTCCCGATGCGTGTCGCGGCGCAGGCTGAACGTCCACGTGTAGGTCGAGGGCGCTTGTACGCGGACCTCCGGGGGTGTGGCCGCTGACTCCGAGTCCGGTCGTACCGCGGACGCGGTGCGGGTCGTGAGCGCCAGGCGTACGTGTTGTCCCCGGCCGGGATCGTCGGTCAGGGTCCAGGTCCCGTTGCCGGAGAGGCGCCAGCCGTCGTCGAAGTCGAAATCCTGGCCGTCCAGCATGGTGATGGCAGCCGATCCATCGCGCCGCAGGGTCAGTTCGGTGCCCTGGATGCATTGCCACCTTCCTACGGCCTCGGCGGGAGTGGCGTCGTGGATCGTGGGTGTCCCGGTGTACGTGTAGGGACCGGCGCAGCCGGTCAGCGCGGCCACGGCGGCCAGGACTGCCGGAGTCCGTCGGCGGAGCCGGGACGGGGCCGGTAGCGGGGCCCGCATCACCCACAGCGCGAAGACGAGCTGACCCATCACGGGGATGACCGGCATTTCCACGAAGTTCCCGAAGAGCAGAAACCCGGTGGGGAGGAGGAGAAGCCCGGCCGGCGGGAGTCTGAAGGCCATGCCCGTGCGCGTGTTCGCCAGCCCGTACACGAAGCTCATCAGGATGGAGGGGATCCCGATGAGCGGGACGAAGTCGAGGCCGCTACGAGTGACGTGGGCATCAGTGGGTAGCACGGCGGCCACGGCTGCCCACGTGAGCGCGAAGGTCAGCGCGTAGCGCATGGCCAGATCGAGAAGCCGCAGCCCGATAACCCCCGGATTCCTCCAGGGTTCGCCCTCATTCACAGCCCGTTCCCCTCGCGGCACGACGAATGGACGCGGCTCGCACGACGGGCGGCCGCAGCAGCGGCCATCCTGACAGGAATATTGAACACGTTCAATGCGGGGGTGGTTCCACCGGACGGGCCGGCTCGGTCGGGACCGGGCAGGCTGGATACGTTGGCTTTCGAGAGTCGTGGCGGTGCGTCTACTGTGGCCCGATGATGACTCAGGTGATCGTTCTCAATGGTGGCTCCAGCTCGGGGAAGTCGGGCATCTCCCGGTGTCTGCAGGCGGTCCTGCCGGATCCATGGCTGGTCCTCGGGGTCGACACGTTGATCGACGCGATGCCCGGGTCCATGCAGACATCGGATGCGGGCATCGAGTTCGCTTCGGACGGCGAGGTGATAATCGGGCCGGAGTTCCGGACACTGGAAGCGGCGTGGATCGAAGGCGTCGCCGCGATGGCCCGTGCGGGTGCCCGGCTCATCGTCGATGAGGTCTTCCTCGGCGGAGCGGCGTCCCAGCAACGATGGCAGAAAAACCTCGACGGCCTGCGAGTGCTGTGGGTCGGCGTCAGGTGTGAGAGCGCGGTCGCCGCAGGTCGTGAGATCGCACGAGGCGATCGGGTCACGGGGATGGCCGCGTCCCAGGCGGACGTCGTCCACCGGGGCGTGGTCTACGACCTGGAAGTGGACACCACGCACGCCGAGTCGATGGAGTGTGCACGGATCATCGCCGCACACGCGGAGTGATCGGTCGCCCGGCTGTCTGCCGCTCTGACCGCAGTGCCGGAACGATCGTCGGAGAATTCCGGGTCGACCGAGGTCACGAGGGTGCCCATTCGCTCCGGCGACAGGTACAGATCGCGCATGAGGACGCCCAGGGCCTCAAGGACCTCGCGGTTCGACGAGTACACGGCAAACGCCCCGCACTCGGAATCGTGCTCCAACCCCTGATCCCTGCTCAGCTGCGACGCGACCCGTCCGCTTGAAGGGCCCGGCGGAGCGCCTTCAACGGGTACGGGGTCTCCCTGTTCTCGTCCTGGATCGTGACGTAGAAGTCCGTCATCACTGCGGCGAGCGGTGCATGGCGGGAGAGGATCGCCCTGGCCTCTCGCGGTCCGTCCGGCGGGTCCTTCCCTTCCGCGCATGCGCGAATGAGTGCCTCGCGTTCTTTCCGCTCGTAGCCGTACAGATTCGTGATCAGCCAGTTCACCAGCCAGCTGCGCGTGTAGCAGCGATCGTAGGTCCTGTGCAGCTCGAAGAAGCTGGTCTCGGACGGTGACAGATCGAATTGGGAGGACATGGCGAGGCCGTAGTCGGCGAAGTAAAGGCGCTGGCCGTCGACCAGGATGTTCTGAAAATGGGCGTCGAAGTGCAGAAGCCCGCGAGCGTTCATGAAGGACGTGCCGGCCTCCAGTTCTCCCTCCACCAGGGAGCAGGCCCGGTCGGCAGACTCTTCATCAGCCTGTACCTGCTCGGTAAGCCACTCGTGGAGCGTCCGAGGGATGTACTCCATGAACAGCGCGAGGCTCGCGGAGGATTGCTGAAGGGCCTCGATACGACGGCGTATCTCCGGCCTGCCTCCCCAATAGGCCACGACCCGCTCCACGTCGGCGAGTTCCTCGGGAAGCGCGGCCGTGTCCGGCAGCACGCGCCAGTGGTACATCATCGGGAACCCTTGGTACTGCCCTGCGAGCACCCAGTTCGTCGTCATGGTGTGAACGGCGAGCTCCCGCCATGCCCCGAAACCAGGCCCCCCACCGACTCCGTACTGGCAGAAGGTGGGAATCCCGAACAGGTTGGCCGTGGATCGTGCGTGCTCCGGGAGCCGCTCCATATCCGTGAGGGGCACCCGCTTCACGAAGACCGGCTTCCCGTCAACCTCCAGCAGCGCGGACCTCCCGCCGATACCGGAGCCAAGCGGCACGGCGGCGTCCACAAGCTCGCTCAGCCGGCGATCACTTCGAAGCGCGAGCGACGTGGAGACGGTGCTGTAGGCGGCCAAGCGTGCGTCTTCCGACATATCGAGACGCTCGACCGCTACCCGCATCGGAAAGCCGACCTCGTTTCCATCACGCCCGCCAGTGACCACCAGTTGCTGCCAGTGCACTGTAGATGAAGGTCGATGAGTAGACGGACCGGGCAGGCTGCCACGGTCCGGCGCCAGTAGGCAGCGCGAAGGGTGTAAGCCGCGACAGGTCCTACCCGCATGCCGGGTTGCTGCCGGCTGAGAAAACGCTTGGACTCCGTGGGCGCTGTCGCGGGACACTGAGGTTCCGGGCCTGGCCTCCCCGTACTCGCACGTCTGCGTCGCCACGAGCTGCGCGGGGGCCCTGCCGCCGTGCCCCGCCTGTCGCACGACGACCTGAGCGACGCACTCACTCGAACGAAAGCTCCGCGCGGCCACTGAGGCAACGGCCTCATCCCGCAGAAAGCATGGGGCGGGCTGCCGCACGACCACACAGGGTTGGTATGGGATCGCCTGAATCGCGCGAGGCGCCGGGCAGGGGCTCGGTGTTCCTCGCACTTCGTTACTACGGACGGGAGTTGGCCCGGCACCGATGGCTGACGGTGCCCGGGATGCTGCTGCCGGCGCTGGGCAACATCGGCATCGGCTACATCGCGCCGCTGATCGTCGCCAAGCTCGTCGGCCGGATCGCCGACGACTCCGCTATCACCATCGGCTCCACGCTGCCCTATGTTCTCGGCTTCGCCGGCGTTCTGCTGCTCGCGGAGGTGCTGTGGCGCGTCGGCTTCCACTGCCTGAACCGGGTTGCCGCCCTCAGCATCGAGCACCTGTACGTGATCGGCATGGACGAGCTGTTCGCCAAGGACGCCACGTTCTTCCATGACAACTTCGCCGGTGCGCTGACCAAGCGGGTCCTGAGCTTCGCCTCCCGCTTCGAGGAGTTCATCGACACACTGACGTTCTCGGTCGTGGGCAGCTTCGTGCCGCTGGTGTTCGGGTCGGTGGTGCTGTGGCGCTACGAACCGCTGCTCGTCGTCGGACTCCTGGCGATGATCGCATTGACGGCGCTGTGCGTGGCGCCCCTCATCCGTCGCCGCCAGGCGCTCGTCGACCAGCGTGAGGAGGCGATTGCCCGGGTGTCGGGCCACGTCGCCGACAGCCTGATGAACATGGACACGGTCCGGGCGTTCGCCGCCGAGGGACGCGAGGCCGCAGAGCACCGGTCCCGCGTCGCGGCGTCGCGGCGGCTCACGTTGCGGTCGTGGGACTACGGCAACCTGCGCATCGACACGCTGGTTGCGCCGATGTCCGTGCTGACCAACGCGCTGGGTCTGCTGCTCGCGGTCACGCTCGGCGGAGGCAGCCACGGCGTGGAGGCGGTGGTTGTCGCCTTCACGTACTACACCAACGCCACGCGGATCATGTTCGAGTTCAACCAGATCTACCGCCGTCTGGAGAGCTCGATGACGGAGGCCGCGCAGTTCACCGAACTGCTCCTGACCCCACCGACCGTGCTCGACCCGGCGTCGCCGGAGCCGCTGCTGTCCCGGGCCGCCGATGTCCGCTTCGAGCAGGTGACCTTCGCCCACGCGGGTGCGGAACCGCTCTTCGAGCGTCTCGACCTGGCCGTGAACAGCGGTGCGAGGATCGGCCTCGTCGGCCGGTCCGGCGGTGGCAAGACCACGCTCAGCCGGCTGCTGCTACGGATGGCGGACATCGACGGCGGCCGCATCCTGATCGGCGGTCAGGACATCAGCGCGCTGCGTCAGGCCGATGTGCGCAGCCTGATCTCCTACGTGCCGCAGGACCCGGCGATGTTCCACCGCACGCTGCGGGACAACATCGCCTTCGCCCGGCCGGACGCCACCGACGCCGAGATCCGCCGCGCGGCCGAGGCGGCGCACGTCACGGAGTTCGCCGACGCGCTGCCGGACGGCTTCGACACCATGGTGGGCGAGCGCGGTCTCAAGCTGTCCGGCGGACAGCGCCAGCGGGTCGCCCTCGCCAGGGCGATCCTGCGCGACGCGCCGATCCTGCTGCTCGACGAGGCGACCAGCGCCCTGGACTCCGAGAGCGAGATCCTCGTCCAGGAGGCGCTGTGGCGGCTCATGGACGGGCGGACGGCGCTCGTGGTGGCGCACCGGCTGAGCACGGTCGCCTCCATGGACCGGCTCGTGGTCCTGGACCGCGGACGGATCGTGGAGCAGGGCACGCACCAGGAGCTGCTCGCGTCGGACGGCGCCTACGCGAGGCTGTGGCAGCACCAGTCGGGCGGCTTCCTCGACGACACTCCCGCACCGCGGGCCGACCTGCACTGAACGCGAGTCCGGTGGCCCCCGCGGGGCGACGTGCCGGCTTCCCGCGAGGGTGAAGCGGCCGTCTCTCGCGACGCAGCCGGGGGCTGACCCGCTGCCTCGACGGACCGGAGATCCACTCGCACGCGGGGACCGTGCGCACGGCGGGGGCCGGGACGTGTCGTCCCGGCCCTTCGTCGGGTTCGCCGTACGGGGACCGGTCAGCGCCCGGTCAGTACGGTGCGGTATCCCGCCGCCAGCGCGTGCTCCTGCATGACGACATTGACAGCGGCCATCGGCAGGTCCGGCGGAACCTGGATGTCGGCGGTGTCCAGCGCGGCCACGGTGAACACATAGCGGTGGGCAGCGTCCCCGGGCGGCGGGCACGCCCCGCCGTAGCCGGTCATCCCGAAGTCGGTCCTGCCGAGCACCGAGGGAGCGGGCAGACTCGGATTGCCCGGCGCGCCGGCGCCTTCGGGCAGCGAGGTCGTGCCGGCCGGGATGTTCCAGACGGACCAGTGCCAGAATCCACTGGAGGTCCTGGAGTCCAGGTCGAACAGCGAGATCAGATAGCTTTTGGTCCCGGCGGGCGCCCCGGACCACCGGATCGCGGGCGACTTGTTCCCACCGGTGCAGCCGCCCCAGTCGAGCAGGTTCTCCTGCCCGAAGGTCCCGCCCGGCGGAATGTCGGGCAGGGTCACGGAGAACCTCGGGAGGGACGCGGGGAGCGCCGGGCGCTGAGCCACCGTGAGGACATCATCCTGGTGATGCCGTGCCCCGGTGGAGGGTTGGGCCACGGCGAACGTGGTGACGAGGGAGGTGGTGGCCGCGACCGCCAGGGCGGTGATCGTCCGTTTCAAGCGCACGTCTGGTCCTTTCCGGCGTGAGTCCGTTGCGCCGCGCAGCCTGCCGGAAGCCCGGGTCTCCCCGCTGCCCAAAGTTGAGCGGCGCCCCGAGGCACGCCGTGCGCGGGGCCGTACACGTCGTATGCGTCCTCCCGGGCGGGAACCGTCCGTCACCGCTACGCTGTCGGGCGCACGCCGAGGTTCCCCCTTTCTTGCGGACAGGTGGTTGGGTTTTGCTGTACATCGCGTTCTTGCGCGGGATGAATGTGCCGGGCCGTTCGGTGAAGATGGAGTACTTGCGCAGCCTGTTCACGGACATGGGATTCGACTCCGTGCGCAGCTACATCCAGAGCGGGAACGTCTTCTTCGAGGCCGACGAGACCGACCGTGCCGTGCTCAGTGCCCAGATCGGTGACCATCTCAGAGGGACGCTCGGCTACGAGGTCGCGGTGTGTCTGCGTACGGTCCCGGAACTGGAGGCGCTGATCGCGCTCGACCCGTTCAAGGACGTCACGGTCACCCACGACATGCGCTGCTGCGTGGTGTTCACGACCGAGCGGATCGATCCGGACCTGGCTCTGCCGCTGATCTCCCCGAAGAAGGACATGGAGATCATAAGCAGCACCGCGTACGACGCCTTTGTCGTCTGGTACCTGATCAACGGCAAGGCACCGGCGGCCAAGGGCTTTCAGGAACGCGCGTTGGGCCGCGACGCGACGACGCGCTACTTCCACACCGTGGTGAAGATTCTCGACGCGGCCAGGAAGGGCGCGTCCTGACGCTCAATACTGGGCGGATCTGAAGGCCGCCCATCGCCTAGAACAGGTTCAGCCGACGAGAGGGCAGCTACCCATGACCGTCACAGAACCCACCCCGAGCGTGACCGGCCCGACGCCGACCGCTCTGGACCAGACCTCGCTCCCCATCGAGGAACTCCTGCACTCGGCCAATGCAGGGATGATCATCCACCGGACCGGCCAGCTCGCATACGAGTTCTCGACCGAGGGCCGGCAGTGGAGCGTCGACCTGCTGGACCACATCAACAAGGCGCAGCTCGGCGTCTGCACCACTTTCTGCTACGAGGAGGTGTTCGGCACCCGCGACCGTCTTCACTGGCTGATCCAGATGAAGGCACCCAACGACTACAGCAAGCTCCTCGACATGGTCGAGCACGACGACAAGTACCTCGACATCGCGACCAACGAGGACCGTCTGCCGGAGGCCAAGGGAGGCGGCAACTGGGAGCGGATGTTCACCTACGGTTCGCTCCAGGAGCGGATCATGCTCGGCCAGCACGGACTGATCCACGAGGACCACTCCCATGAGGACACCGGCACGTTCGTTCCGCCCGCCGGGGCGCAGCTGAGCCAGCCGGCCGAGCTCCAGCTGAACTCGGCCAACGCGGGTGCGATCGTCATGCGCAGCGCGGAGGTGCTCTACGAATTCCGTGAAGAGGGACGCCAGTTCGCTTTCAACTGGCAGGGCCATGTGAACCGGGAGCTGGCCGGACGGGTCACCTCGCTGCTGTACGAGGAGACCTTCGGTCAGCAGGACCGTATCCACTGGCTGATCCACCTGCGCACCCTGGAGGACTACCGCGCACTGGCCGAGTTCGACCGTTCCAGCCGCACTGCCGAGGAGGTGTACGGTGCCGAGCGCCTGCACCCGAGCAAGGGTGGCGGCAAGTGGGACCGGCTGTTCCGTCCGGCGAGCATCAAGGACACCCTGCTGATTCCGCATCAGCGCACCACACCGCTGCGCTGAGCGGGCGTCGGCCGAGCCCCGTGGGCCCGTACACCTCGGTGT
>NZ_JBHVEE010000193.1:0-14563 GCF_042802415.1 Streptomyces sp. NPDC057486
AGGCATCAACTGCACTCATGGCCACTACCGCACCACGATCACACGACTTGAAAATCACCCCAAACATGCATAATACAGATGAAAACGACCTCTAAGTGAGCGTTTGGTTCTCCGGTGTCCCTTTCATTTGGTTTAGCTGTTGCGCCAGTTGGGGGTGGTCTCGTGGGTGAGGCGGCGGGCCACGAGGTTGATGGCGCCAGCTGGACCATGGCGACTGACCGGTGGGGGTGGGTTTCGCAGTCGCGGACCAGGCGGCGGTGGTGCATGAGCCAGCCGAGGGTGCGTTCGATGACCCATCGACATGGCTGAACCTGGAAGCCTCGGGTGGTGGGATCGCGTTGGACGATCTCAAGGTCGATGCCCAGTTGGGCTGCGTGTTCCACGGCTTTGGTCTTGTAGCGGAACTACAGCGGCCGCTGGGTCTGCGTGACCCACAGTGGCAGCTCCATCCACGACCTGCGCGGCTACAACCTCAACGACCAGACCCGCTCCCTGAAAATCAACCGAAACGACTGCGGCTGAACACCCCACAGGAACGTGCACACCGACGGCACGCACCGGGTCACGGATCCTACGGTGTCGTGGGAGGAACGCGCTGCCGGCACCGTGACGGTGTATCAACCCTGGACCGGTGGCCGCTGCCCACCCCTTGAGCGGAGTACCTGCAGCGCGGTGACTGCGAAGGGGTTCAGCGCCTTGGTCGAAAACCCATCTACCAGGGGCTTCACCACACTGTCAGCTCAACTGGACATCTTGGCCGAGAGGTTGAAAGACTTCGACGTACCGAGTTGCAAGTGCTGCGCCGAGTCAGACGTCGTTCATCAGAGCAGTCAGCTCGGCGTCAGTGGCCTCGGTCCTGAGCCGAACGTCGAAGTTATAGCCCTCGTCGCAGAAGATCAGATCGAGGTCCGCCGGAGCGAGCCGGCGGAAGACGACCGCCAACCACGCAGCGTCCTCTTGCCAGACGTCCAGGTACAGGCAGGTCCCATCCTGATGCAGATATGCCTCGCCCGGGCCGTTCTCCGTCTCGAAGTACCAGCAGCTGCTTCGTACCTCGCTTCGGTCCGTCGAGTCGACCTCGACATCTGACCACCGAGCCCGGATCGCCGCAGTTAGCGCTTCGCGGTCGACCCGCCATCCGCCCGCCTCACCGTCAATAAGTACCAAGAACTGCGCCATGACAGGTGTCTATCACCCGGCTCCGACACTCAGCCCGGCATCGTCAGAATGAGGCTGGAAAGGGCTCAGCGTGTAGGATCCGAGGGAATTACTACCTCCTCCGTCAGGACTTGCCGCCCCTCTCGTGAATTCTGGAGTACGGCCTCAGCGCGAGGTCCGGTTCCTCATCTCCGAAGCGTGGACTCCACCAGACGGATTCTCCAAGTGTCTTTCGTCGGACTTTTCCGATAAAAAACATTAGGTTGGATCGGTTCACACATCACCAGGAAAATGTCCCCCTCGCGGAGGATTATCTCTTCCTGGAACACGGTACCCCTATTTCTACGTGCGCGAATAACCCGAAATGTTAGTTCACGGCACCCCGGCGCCAGGCCAACGAACATAGGACGCTTGAAAGATGTATTGTTCATCTCACAAAGCGTCACCCCTTCGAATTCGACCGAAACAATTGACCATTTTAGTGTCACGCTACGATAAGAATCGCGCATCGCACAATGGAAGAGCAGCCCTGTCCTTCCACGCTTCTTCGCATACCAAAGACGGAAGCGAACGGATGGCGGGATTTTTTCGTTATCCCCGATTCGGATTACCCGAAGAGGCTGCTCTTCCATCACGCATACACTCCCTGAGTGCAGATTAATTACTATCCGGGTCCAGTAGTGGGGTATTTGTAGCCATGGCTGTAGCCAGCGCGGAACCACCATCGGCGATTTTCCCGCCCCCTTCACCTGTCAGTTGCTGCTGGAGTGCTGCTCCAAGATCAGCACTGAAGCGGAACTGGTTCGACTGCGTCGCGCCCTGCAAGCAAATCTGAAAGATCGACGCCAAGGTCATGGTGCTCGGCGGTGCCCAGCTCTGCGGATGGTCTGCACCGACAGAACCGGATCGACAGGCGGCACCAGCTCTGCGGTGGAGACTTCTACGAGGTGTGCTGGAGCGTCGCCGTCTCCCAGAGCGGTCACATACTCGATGACCTGGGCATGGGAGAGCACGGGAACCCTTTGGCGCAGGGTGTGCATGGCATGAATCCGCCCACGAGCGTCTGCCACCGTCCGGACTTCATCGTGCAGATCGCCCACAGCAGTCCGTATGACCTGCCCTCGAATACGGACTCGGTAGTCCGCCTCCCACGCGCCGGTTACTGCGGAGACGGGACCGATCTGGTGCAGGCTCCCGTCGAGGCGGTCAACCAGGTACGGCCCATTCCCGGCCAGCATGAAGTCCGGATTCCGGGTGCGCAGGTAATCCTCGGACGTCCAGGAGACAATCCACACCACTTCGTGCTGCTCCACATGCGCCACAGCCATGCGAATCGGGTCCAGCCCCGCCAACAACTCCCTCTGATAGTCGCGTTCCAGCTCTTCTTCAACCATCCGGACCGCGGCATCTCGCTCAATCACGCGTGCAGCATCCCCTACGGACTCGGACAACGACCACCGGGTTTCCCGCCTGCCACAAGGCTGGGCAAAACAACACTGACACTCCTAAATAAAGCTAAAAGGCGCGACTGATCCTCCGAGCGTTGGAGCAGCGACGATCACTCATGGTGGCCGCGTCACAGAAGTTGAGCCAGAACCCGTTCTCGCGTACAAAGCCAGGCCCCGGATCTCACCGCGGACATCCGGGGCCTCACACTGTCCGATCGGTCCGACCACGGCGAAACCCCGTGGTGACCTGCACGTACACGGGAACGGCCCTCCGGGTCGCGCAACAGCAGGCGCAACCCTTGCCGCAACCTCGTGCTCCTGATCGACCGAGGCGTCCGGTCACGCGGCCCCGTCCGGTGTCGGCACGGCGCGCAGACCGGCGTTCCTCGTGCTTGTGTGGCCGGCGGGTGGCGGCGGTGCGGCGACGGGCTCTTAGAACTCGTAACACGATCATGGCGAGACACCGTCTAGCCTTGCCCGGTGTCGTCCCTCGCTGTTACTGCCACCTCGTACTCATCCGCGCCTTCTGCTCTCGTCTACGCAGCACTCCTGGATGCAGAATCCTGGCCGTCGTGGACCTCCTACTACGAGGTCCAGTGGGAGTTGCCCGCGGGGGTCGAGCGACCGGCACGCGTAGATGACCTCCGCACCATCCGTTCCCGCCTTGGACGGGTGTGCTGCCGCGAGCGCATCGTCGAGTTGGTTACCGACCAGCGGTTCAGCTACGAACAGTCCGCCGGGCTGTTCGCTTCTCATCGAGGGTCTGTGGAACTGGCTCGAGCGCCCCACGGCGGCACCGACATCACCTGGTCAGCAACCTACCGGCACACCCTCCCACTTCTGGGCACGCTCAGAAGACGGCGTCTGCAGGTTTTGGTCCACGATCTCGCGTCATACGCCAACTCGATCGTGAGTCGACACTCCTAGGGCGTGTATCGAAAGCACGGACAGGCCGGGCGGGGTGATGCCCCGGTCCGGCCCGTCCGCTCTCTGCTAGAGGTCGAGCTGATGCTGGTGTGTCGTGTGCGTGGGTGTGTAGCCGAGACCGTCGTTGATCCGTCGCATGTGCGCGTTGCTGTCGGCGGTGTCGGTCAGAAGGCCATCGAGGTCCGGATAGTCCCTATGGGCTTGTCGGATCGACTCGGCCTTCATCCATCGGCCGAGGCCGTGACCACGGTGCTCGGGCAGCACGCCCGTGCCGTAGTGCTGGCCGTCACCTGCACCGTTGCCGGGGATGACGAGTTCGGTGAACCCGGCGATCGAGCCGTTGGAGGCGTCGATGGCGACGACGGTGTGCAGGTGGTCGCCGCGCTGTTCGACGGCCTTCGCCGCGGCCCGCACGCGGTCCACGTCCCAGGCCACGGTGCCGTACTCGGCATCGTCCATGGGCATGTCGTCCATGGCGCGGCGTGACGCGGCGAACGTCCGGGCGAGGTCGTCGGGGACGGTTCCCTGCCATGACGTCAGCTGGTAGCCGAGGTGCGGACGCTCGACGATTCCGGCGAGGACGGTGGTGTCCACGTCGGCCATTGCCAGGCGGGTGTACCTGAAGGTGAGGACCTTCCGGAAGCCGCGCGCTGCCAGGAAGTGGTCACCGGGCGATCCGGCTTCTGCCTGCGCGACGACGCGGCGTCGGGCGTTGTCCCGGGCGGTGGCCACGGCGGTGTTGAGGAGCCGGGACCCGACGCCCTTGCGGCGCTCCGCAGGATGAACGCGGAGGTCGAGCTCGGCGAGGTGCTCCTGTCCGCCGTCGAGCAGGCGCAGGAAGGCGGTCCCGGCAGGGATGGAGTCCGCGTCCGACGCCAGCCAGGCGAGACGCCGGCCGTGCGGCCCGTGAGCGGGGTCGGTCAGTGGGGTGATGCGAAGGGACAAGGTGTCTCCGTCGAGAGGAGGTGGCAAGGGTAAGTACGCGAGCTCAACTCCTGGGCACTCGTGCGCATGTGCTCTACACCTCCTGGTCGACAGCGCTGGCCTGCACCGATGCGGGCGGCTGGGTGAACCTAGCTGGCCGACGGCCCCCTGGGCAACGGATTAACGAAAAGGCGGTGCGGGTTTGTGGTCACAGCCACTCGTTGATGGTTGCGACGAGGACGGTCGCCTCATAGCGGACCGCGAGCTTGTCGTATCTCGTGGCCACGGCGCGGTGCCTTTTGAGCCGATTGATGCCACATTCGACCGCATGCCGAGCCTTGTAGTCCTCGGCGTCGAACTTGGGCGGCCGGCCGCCGCGAGCGCCGAGTCTCTTGCGGTTGCGAGCCTGGTCGGCCTTGTCCGGGATGGTGCAGCGGATGCCACGTCGGCGCAGGTAGGCGCGGTTTCTGCGGGAGGCGTACGCCTTGTCGGCCCGCACGCGATCGGGGCGGACGCGTGGCCGGCCCGGTCCGATGCGGGGCACGCGAACCTTCTCCAGTACCGGTTCGAACTGCGGCGAGTCTCCACGCTGCCCGGCCGTCACCACGATCGACATGGGCTTCTGCCCCTGCTCGACGGCCAGGTGCAGCTTGGTGGTGAACCCACCGCGCGAACGCCCCAGCCCGTGATCGCCAGGCTCGGCGACGACACCACCCGGTGACTCCTTCTGCAGGTCACCCCGCTTCCGGGCTCCGGCCGCATGCTGATGGGCACGGCACACCGTGGAGTCGACGCTCAGGTCCCACGTGATCGCACCCTTCGCGTCGGCCAGGGACTGGAGCTGGGTGAGGACCCGTGTGCCATCCCGTTGCCACCGGCGGAACAGGTCGTAAATCCGGCCCCACGGCCCGTACTCGACGGGTACGTCCCGTCACGGAACACCGGTCCGGACCCGGAACCGTATGCCGTCGATCAACTGCCGCCGAGACCGACAGGCGGCCGACCTGCCTTCACGCCCTTCGGCAGCAACGGCTCCAGCGCCGCCCACTGCTTGTCCGTGAGATCTCCCCGCCCCATGAACGGTGATCATTCACCGCCTCAAGATCCACTTTCGACACACGGCCTAGAAGCCTGTGCAAGGTTCATGATCCGGCCTTCTTCAGCCGCCTCCTACAGATCAGGCTACTGGCCAACGAGAGGAAGGCGTCGTGGAGTTCGAGGCGTCGTTCCCATCGGATGGCAAGGCGTTTGAACTGGTGGAACAGGGCGAAGGTCTGCTCGACGACGTAGCGGAGCTTGCCCAGGCCCTTGATGTCCGGGCACCCTTGCGGGAGATGACGGGCAGGATCCGTCGGCGGCGCAGTTCCCGGCGCACGGCCTTCGAGTCGTATGCCTTGTCCCCAAGGACGGACTCGGGGCGCCGGCAGAGGCATGAGGCCGGAGGCGCGGCTCAGTTGAGTCCGTGTCGATGGGCGTATGCAATGGCCTGTCCTCGGTCGCGGCTGCCGGTCTTGGCGAAGATGCGATTGATGTGGCTCTTGACGGTGGCCTCGCTGACCACGAGAGTTCCTGCGATCTCACGGTTGGACATGCCCTGGGCCATACAGCCGAGGACTTCGGCCTCGCGTTCCGTCAGGCCGTCGGGAAGCTGATCGGGCGCTCCGGCAGCATGCTGGCGGCGCACCAGTGCCACGAGACGCGCGTGGACTGCGGGGTCGAGTAGGGCTTGACCGCGGGCGGCGGCCCGCAGCGCGTGGGCGATGTCCTCACGCCCGGCGTCCTTGGTCAGATAGCCCAGCGCGCCGGCCGCCAGCGCGGCGTTGATCGACTCGTCGTCGCTGTAGGTAGTCAGGACGACAACGTGGGTGTGGGGGTACTCAGCGGTGATGGCGCGGGTGGCCTCGATGCCGTCCATGCGGGGCATGCGCAGATCCATCAGCACCACGTCGGGGGCTTGCTCCGCAACTGCGGCCAGGGCCTGCTCCCCGTCCCCGGCAGTGGATACGATCTCGACGCCGGGCAGCCGCTCACAAATGGTCACCAGACCGTCGCGGATGAGTGTCTGGTCGTCGACGATCAGCACCTTCACGTCGGGACCTCCGCCTCCACTCGCCAGCCTTCGCCTACGGGCCCCGCATAGACTGTTCCGCCGAGCAGTTCCACACGTTCTCTCATGCCCTGCAGACCGTATCCCCCTCCGGTTGCCTCGAGTCCATGATGTGCGTCGTCGCCGGAATCTCCTCGTGTCGCGTTGACGACCACCAGTCTGGTGGACGTGTCACTGTAGACGAGCTCAACGCTGACCGATCCGCCCGGCGCATGCTTGCGCGCATTGGTCAGTGCCTCTTGCGCGACTCGCAACAGAGCTATCGCCGCTGCTGGCTGCAGGGACCGCGCATGGCCATGCAGCTGGAAGGCGGCACCCGCGCCGTCTGCGAGGGCTGCGAGCTGCTCATCGAGCGCCACCGGCTCGTCACGCAGTACCCGCACCGCGCGCCGTGTCTCCTCCAGGCCTTCGACAACCAAACGGCGGGACCGGCCGATCGCGGCACGCACCTCGCTGGCCGCTACGCCACCTTCCACCAGGCTGTCCAGCACGGTCATCTGCACCGACAGCGCCGACAGCGTGTGCGCCAGTACGTCATGGACTTCCCGGGCAATATGGGTGCGCTCGGTCAGCAGCTCGGCACGCTCGTGCTCAACCTTGCGCCGTTCGCGCTCGACCATGAGCTCTTCTCGGACCTGCCTCTGGCGGCGGGCGATGCCCACCAGCAGGCCCAGTAGTGCGCCCATAACTGTGCTCGGCAGGGCATCGAATCCCTGCCCGGCGACCGCTGCGGACACAGCGGTCGCGGTCACTCCGGCCAGGGCCGGAGCCATGGCGAACAGAGGTTCGACAACGGACGCAGCGTACAGCGCCGCTATGCCGACCACGATCGCCCCGAAGTGGGACAGGATCGCCATCGCGCCGCCAGCGGTGCCGAGCAGGGTTGCCCCCACAAGGCAGAGCACCGGTCGCCTGATGCTTTGTCCGGTCAGCCAGCCCACGCAGCCCAGCCCTGCGACCACGAGAAGTACCAGGGCGAGCAGGTGCGGGCCGTGCAGGCCGGGAGCAGTCTGTTGTGCGGCCCAGTAGAGCAGCCCGGCCATGCCGAGCAGGCTTACCGCCATGTTGGTCAGCGACGGTTGTCTGCGTGTCGGCCGTCTCCTGCCGTCGGAGGGTTTCCACAGAGCGATCCTCACCAGTTCAGCATGCCGTCCCCCAGGCGCGGCTGTGGCTTCGGCACGTCGCTCACGCTGACAGCACCCGCTGCGGGCCGGAAGCACGGTCGGCCACGATTCCGCGCAGGCCCACGACAGCGGTACGGGCCAGGACCTGGGCCAGGGCCATCAGAATGAGCGCCGGTACCCAGGCGTCCAGGCCGATGCTGTGGTTCACCGAGAAGCGGCCGATCGAGTCTCCGCCGCCGTGCGTCGAATAGAGCTGGAAGGCCAGGCGGATCCCGGTACCCAGGACCCACAGCACGCCCGCGGTGATGGTCGCCTTGGAGATGACCTCGCCCTTCGAGCCTCGGTACACCTTCGTCAACACCCCGGCACCCGTGCCCAGCGCCAGCCCGATCAGCACCGCCGGCACGATCAGCTGTAGATCATTGCCCGCCGTCGGTATCCCATGCAGATATTTGAACCCTACCCAGCCGACGATCCCCACAGGCAGCAGCAGGGACCGCAAGGTCAGTCGGCGGGCGCGCATCTGCAGCACCACGATGCCGATGAGAGAGAGGTCGATAATCCAGTCCGTAGTCGTCATGCAACGAGAGTCGCCTCCAGACACCCCCCATTGCTTCAACCCACGGGTTGAAGCCGGGTTGATTCCGGATTCAACCCATCGCCTTCCCCCGACCCCGGGACGCTCAACCGACAGCCATCGCGAGTGATCGCCAATAGTTCATGCTCAAGCAGGTCGGGAAGTCCCTCAAACTCCGAGGACAGCGAGGCCACGGCAACGGCGTTCGGCTTCGACAGAGGGCAACAGTCATACCGGGGCCGGGGGCCAGGCGCCCCATTGCGGAGCCACGGAAAAGGCAATTGTGATAGCCGCCCTGCGCCCTGGGTTGGGTTGCTGCCGGACTGGCGTTGACGTTCCGGTATGACCCGCAAGGTAGTCAAGATCAGTAGCGTCGATGACCAGCACCATAGCGCTCGCCCCTGACACCAGGCCGACACCACCAACAGCTTCGAATACAGCACAGTCGGAATGACGCTCCCCGCCACTCGGCGCCTCGGCGTGGAACGCGGACCGGCGGATGCGGTACGCGAACGACCTCGACGCCGAGCGCAGCCTCGTTGCCGTCACGGCGAAGACCAACCGGTCCAAGGCCGACAAGGACCCTTCGGAGTGGATGCCGCCGGCCGAGTCCGCGAAGTGCACCTACCTCGCCGACTGGACCGCCACAAAGCTCCGGTGGAAGCTGACCGCGGACGACAAGGAACGGGCCGCCCTGGAGAAGCTGGCCGCAGGCTGCTCGACCACGGTCGTGAAGTACAAGGTCGCACCTTAAGAGATACGCCATGGGACAACGTGCCGTAACTCATCGCATCCGGGTCACGGTGAGCAGCCTCGCCGACACGCGGGCGGGGCCGCCCTCGTCGCCGACCGCCAGGACCAGATGGTGCGGTCTGCGCCGCGGCCCCGTGAACCCCACCACCAGTGCGTCCACGGTGTCCGCATGGCGCACCTTCACCCATCCGCGGCGCCCCGCCGGATAGCCGGCGTCGCCCCGCTTCGCGACGATCCCCTCGATCCCCTGCGCCCGGAGGGTCTCGTACCAGACGGTTGCCACCTCCCGGTCCTCGGTCGCGGGCACAGCCTGGATCGGCGGTCCGACATCGGCCAGCAGCTCCAGCAGGTAGGCGCGGCGGGCCGTGTATGGGCGGCTTCGGCAGTCCCCGATCGCCGGGTCAGGGTGTTGCAGGACGTCCCAGCAGGCGTACGACGCGGGATGCCGGGCGGCAAGGGCACGGGCCCGGGTGACCGATGACGCGGCCCGTGACTGCGCCGCGGCGAAGTCGAGCCGGTCGTCCCGCCAGATCACCGCCTCACCATCCAGGACCGTGCCCGGCCTCAGGGCCATGGCGGCGACGGCCCGATCCATCCAGTGCTGCGTGACGACTCTTCCCGACCGGGCGTACAGGATCACGGTGTCGTCGGTGCGGTGCGGCACGGTCCGGTGACCATCAAATTTGGGCTCGTACCACCAGCCCGGCCCGTCAGGCAGGGCCGGGACTGCCTGGGCAAGTGCCACTTTGACCGGGAACTCCATATGTCGATCTTGCAAGCCGCTGCCTCGGGCGGCGCCCGGGGCAGTCCGGACGGCCTACCAGGGCCTTCTCGGGCGACTAATATCGAACACGTGAGCGAACAACGGGTGGCCCCGCGTGTGACTGTCACCCTCCCCGGGGGACGTACCGTCGCAGGACGCCTCCATGCGCGCCGACAGGACGCCGATGGGCAGTGGGTGTACGAGGTCTCGATCGACGTACCCGCCGCAGCCGTCCGCCCCGTCGACGGCGAGGACTACGGCCAGGTCAGAACCGAACGGGCTGGCGGCCGGTGGGTACTCCAGGCCCTCCCCCAGGACACCCCGGATCAGGACGCCCTGGTCCTACACAGGGCCGACTGCCGGGCCGCCCAAGGGCGCCTCACCCCGGCCAGCGACAGTGAGGCCGCGATCTTTGTCCAGCAGGGGTGGGCCACAGCGTGCGACGTCTGCGAACCCACACCCTGATCGGACGGGAGATGATCTCCGGGTAACTGTGCGCCGCCCGTTGGGCTCCGGACCACTGCCTGCCCCCGCTCTGCCGGATGCTGCTCCCGGCGAACGTCTTCCGCCTGCCGAGCGGCTAGTCGGGGACGGGGCCGCGGCGGGAGTTGTGGGCGGTACGGGGATGCACGTCAGGCACCGGCCGCTGGGAGCAGGCCCAGGTGCCGCAGCCGAGTCGGCAGGGTGACGGGCCAGCCGCGGAACCATCTGCGGATGTGCGACATCCCGTGAGTTCTCCTGAGCCCTTATGAGTCCCCGTGCCCGTGGCCAGGGGGTTGTTCCTCCTTCGTGGGCTCTGCGGCCTAGTGACCTAACTTCGGGATTCCTGAAGCGTTCTCACCGCGTCCGATCGATCCACAGTCGGGCCGAAGGCGAGGAGGCTTGGGTCGGCGGCGCCGGCAGTCGTACGGGACCTGCGCGAGCACGCGGCGCCCGCGTCGGTCGCCAATGAACGCAGCCAGATCACGCGGTCACCGGGCCCCTGAGGGACACGTACTCTATTTTTGCCCAACCATTCCGATCTGTTCATATTCCCGTCGGCTGGTGAGGGTGGAATGCCGGGGGCCGGTCCCGACAATTCAGTTCGTGGACCAAGCCCCCGTTCCCCTGCCGCCCGCGCTAGTTCCGGCGGATGCCGCTGCCTGGCTCTCCTCCAACGCCGAGCGCTGGCGTGCGCTGCGGCCCGGGCGCTGGGCGCATCCCTTTCCAACGGTTCTGGCGTTGGCGCTCGCGAGCCTCGCTGCCCTCTGGTTGACCCCGGGGGACGCCTACTTCTGCGACGACAGAGGGCCCGGGCCCTGCACTCCCGACTGGCTCGGTACGGCCATGGCGGCACTCGTCGCCGCCGTTGTCTACCGCGGCATCAGACTGCTGACCCTGGCCACCGCCGCGGTGCTCCCTCTGGTGGCCATCTGGGCGCTTCTCGACCCGGGCACTCCCACCGCAGCGGGCATCGCCTTGGCGGTCGCGGCCTCCTACGCCTGTCTCGGTTGTCTGCACCGGCTCGCCGCCGCACGCCGTCAGCGTCGGCTGGCATTGGAGATCGCCGGCCCCGGAAGGTACCCACTGCCCGAAACGGCGATGACCCGCCCGGGCAACGGCGAGCTGCTCGGCTGCGGCATCGTGATGGTCGTCGCCGCCGTTCTCGCCTTCGCTCTCGGGCCGCTCCGCGTCACCCCGTTCATGGGCGGCGACGGCTGGCAGATGGTGGCGTTCTTCGGCACCATCATCGGCTTTCTGAACCTGGCGTACTACGTCAGAGACCGACGGCGTGCCGCCGCGCTGCGCCGCGGGCCGGTGCCCGCGCTGCGTGTACTCGTGCGCGAGGGGGGTGGGCGAAACGACCGGCGTACGTACGTCTTCGCGGCCGACGACGTCGAAGGGCGCCGCCCGTTCCTCGGCTGCTACACCCAGCTCGCCGACGGCGGGTCCCGCATTCCCGTGCACAACCGACTGCGTGAGGCCGTGTTGTTCGGCCCGCCCCACCCCGGCGGCGGGCTCGTCCTCGTCTCGTCCGACGGACAGGAAGCGCCCCGCCTGTGCATCGAGTACGACGCCCGACCGGCGCGTCAGGAACACCCCGACGAGCCGCCCGAGCCACCGGGTCCCGGCGCGGCACCCGTGAGCTGGGGGCCGGGAATCGGGAGCAGACTGTGCGCCGTCCTCGGCCAGAGCATCCTGATCGCCTTCGTGGTCGGTGACCTGGCCATATCCGGCGGCATGTCGCTCGGACAACGCGTGTTCCCTGCGATTGCCATCCTCGGCAGCACCCTCTTGATCACCACCCAGTTCAGCTGGCGTATCACGGCGGACAGCGCGGGCCTATGGGCCGTCGGGACGCGGAGGGTCCGGCACATACCCTGGGACGAGCTAACCCAAGTCTGGTTGAAGGACCGCGGATTCAGAATCGACCGGTCTGGCGAGGGTGCCCGCGGCGCGGAGATCTACGGTGTCGTCGCCCCAGCCTGGCTCAACCGTCGTTTCCGCCGCAGACCGGAAGCGCTGCGGGCGGTCGACGGCATCCGCGCCCTGCAGGCCGATCCCGCTCTGCGGCCGACCGGGGACAGCACTCCCGAAGACAGGGGCAGGCCCGTGGGCCTCCCCCTGCTCGTCGTCAATACGGCGCTGGCGCTCGCGCTGCTGGTATTCGGCTGACCACGTGGCCGGGCGGTCGTGGTAGGGGATGGGGGTTGAGGAACATCGAAGCGAAAACCGGCGCTTGTACTCTCCGTGACGTCCGCCGTAGATAGGAAAGTTACGCTGCCACCATGGGCGAGACGATGTGGAGCAGCAACGGATACTGGCTCTGCTCCCATTCCGGGTGCAGCAAGAAGGTAAACCCGACCATCACCGATCACGGCTGCTGCGGTCGGTGCTGGCCCGGCCGGGACTGCCTGAGCGCCGCGCAACGCGATTACGACGGTCCCGGCAGCTTCGCTCATACCTACTTCGAGGGGCTCCTGCGCCCCGGCGTCTGCACCGTCTGTGGCGAACCGCCCGAAGCACACTGAGACCGCGCCAGGCGGCCTTGCCGCAGGTAGCGGGGCCACTTCGCGCAGCGGGAGCCAGGCAGAGGCCCGTGAGCTGGGACGCTTCATCGTCACCGTCGGTGTCTCGAAGGTGGCTCTTTTGTGAGCGATCGATCAGTGATATCCCTAGGCACAGCCGTTGCAACGGCCACCGACCGGGCTGCACGAGGGGGGAACGTGTCGGATCAGACGCGTGCGCCACAAGGCGATCCCGCCGAACCGCCGCTGGTGCTCAAGGGCCCGGCGATGCAGTTTCCGTACATGCCGAGCCCCAAGAAGCTCGTCTTCGGGTACGACCCGGACGAGTTCGAGGAGTTTGTCAAGGAGTGGGTTCCCGCCCTTCAGCCGGAGTATGTGCGGGTGGAGCGGCAAGGCGGCAGCGGTGACCACGGTATCGATGTGGCCGCGTATCGCAGTGCGCAGGGTCTGGAAGGACCGTGGGACAACTACCAGTGCAAGCGCTACAAGAGCGCCTTGAACTGGAGTACAGCCGCAGGTGAGATCCGCAAGATGTTCGCCGGGGTGGTGCTGAGGCATTTCGTCCTGCCCACCCAGTACGTCTTCGTCGCCCCGGCGTTCGCCCGCAATCTGCGCACGGCGCTGGCGAAACCGGCTCAGACCCGTGCGAAATTCCTTCAGGGATGGCCGCCCTACGGCAGGCAGGTTCAGTCGTCAGCCATCACCAGCTCGCCGAATACATGCAGCCCGACCTGCGCTGCGAGCCACGGGGCGCGTTCGGCCTCGACCTGCTTCACGTGGACATAGACCGTGTGGTCATCCGACGGTTCATCCAGGTACAGATCACGCGCATTGACGCATAGCGACACGTAGGCACCCCGCTCCCCACCAATGCCAAGACCAACCTCCGGTGCCTCCGGCCAGCTTGAAAAGTCCCAGCACACCACCGAGGCGCCATTCCCAACCGCGGCCAAGAACGCATCCACGGTGTCTGGTTCCTGGCAGAACGACTTGACCCGAACAGGCAGGTGGCCGGCCGGGTCATCGCTGTCATCTGACGAGGCTGGGCGATCAGCGCTCTCCGACCACCAACTCAATTCGGTGAGGATCTCACTCAGCTCCTCCAACGTCTGCGAGGCGTGGACCCTAGCCAGGAACGTGACAACCATCCCCGAGGTCTCAGCGAGTGCAAGCAACTGGTGGGCTACTTCAAGGGCCTTGCCCAGGTCCGGGGTCCTGAACACTGCTTGAGCATATGAATTACTCATGGCCCGCAGTCTGACAGGGCCCCTCGACCCATCGGATCGAATATCCGGCCCTCGCCGGGTCACGCCCAAGCCCCCCGGGCGGAGCGGGCCCGCTCTTCGGTGCGAGGCCGACCAACACAGACCGTGCTGCTGCGGGCCCGGTATCCGGCTTCTCGTCGAGCCTCGTTCTTTTGGCCTCAGTCCTGGCAGGTTGGGGGCGCTCAAGGGGGTGGTTCGCGCCCCCAGTTCCGAGTTCTTTTGGCTCCACCACGATCGGGTGGTTGTCCTGGCCTTTGGCCGGCGGCAGGGCGATAGCGTAGGGGCTCGGGTCCTGCTGAATGGTTTCCCCCGACAGGCGCGGCGGCACTACGGACCTCGACCCGTATTCGATCCGGGACCGATGGTTTCTCCGAGCCTCGGTGGACGACGAGGACGGGCATTGGCTCGACCGGCCGGAGAACGGCCGGGCCCAGCATGGCTGAGGCCGGCATCCCCCTCGGGGCGCCAGTCCGACGATCGGGGCGCCAGCCCGACGAAAGGCGCATTCA
>NZ_JBHVEE010000194.1:0-14115 GCF_042802415.1 Streptomyces sp. NPDC057486
CCCGGGGCCCCTGGCTCCGGGCCACCGGCCCGTACGGTGCTGCCGTGGTGGCGGGCACGGCGCAGGCACAAGGTCCCCCGTACCATGCGGAAGCGTGAAGCTGACAATTCTGGGCGGCGGCGGATTCCGGGTCCCACTCGTGTACGGGGCGCTGCTCGCCGACCGTGCCGAGGGCCGTGTCACCGCCGTCACCCTGTACGACACGGACGCCGACCGGCTCACCGCCATTGCCCGCGTCCTCGCCGATCAGGCCGAAGGGGTGCCGGACGCACCCGCCGTCCTTGCCACGACCGAGCTCGACGAGGCACTGCGCGGCGCCGACTTCGTCTTCTCCGCGATCCGGGTCGGTGGTCTCGAAGGACGTGCCGCCGACGAAAGGGTGGCCCTCGACGAAGGCGTGCTCGGGCAGGAGACGGTCGGCGCGGGCGGCATCGCATACGGACTGCGCACCGTCCCCGTCGCCGTCGACCTCGCCCGGCGCATCGCCCGGCTCGCCCCGCACGCCTGGGTCATCAACTTCACCAACCCGGCGGGTCTGGTCACGGAGGCGATGTCCCGTCACCTCGGCGACCGGGTCATCGGCATCTGCGACTCCCCGGTGGGCCTGGGCCGCCGGATCGCCCGGACCCTCGGCGTCGACCCCGAGCGGGCCCGGATCGACTATGCCGGCCTCAACCACCTGGGCTGGGTACGCGGGCTGCACGTCGACGGCCGCGACGAACTGCCGCGCCTGCTCGCCGACCCGCACCTGCTCGGCTCGTTCGAGGAGGGGAAGCTCTTCGGCACCGACTGGCTGCAGTCACTGGGTGCGATCCCCAACGAGTACCTGCACTACTACTACTTCAACCGGGAAGCCGTCCGCGCCTACCAGGATGCGGAACGGACCCGCGGAGCCTTCCTCCGCGATCAACAGGAGGGCTTCTACGCCCGGATGAAGGACCCGGCCGCTCCCGCCTTCCCGGCCTGGGACCGGACCCGCGCCGAGCGCGAGGCCACCTATATGTCGGAGAACAGAGAGGTCGCCGGGGTCGGCGAGCGCGACGAGAGCGATCTGGAGTCCGGCGGGTACGAGCAGGTCGCCCTCGCACTCATGCGGGCCGTCGCGCGTGACGAACGGACCTCGCTCATCCTCAACGTCCGTAATCGCTCCACGCTCTCCGTGCTCGACGCCGACGCCGTCATCGAAGTGCCGTGCCTCGTCGACGCGAACGGTGCCCGTCCCGTCAGCGTCGACCCCCTCCCGTACCACGCCGTCGCACTCGTCACCGCGGTCAAGGCCGTCGAACGCGCCGTCCTGGACGCGGCCGCGAGCGGCTCACGCGCGACCGCCGTCCAGGCCTTCGCACTGCACCCCCTCGTCGACTCGGTCTCGGTCGCCCGCCGGCTGGTCGACGGATACATGAAGGTCCATCCCGGACTCGCCTACCTGAACCGTCCTTGAGCGCCCGGCCTCTGCTTCCTGGCACCCGCCTTCGGGTATTCCGTATCCGAAGGCGGAGCCGGCTGTCGGCCGCGGAAGGATGGCGGGTGCCGGGTGGCTTCGCCCCGCCTCGCGCCGGGGAACCGTCTCCGACTTCGACCCGGCCGATGCCGCCGTCGACGTGGTGGTTCCGGAGCTGCCGACGTTCGCCGACCGGACCCGGACGACTGCCCAGTGGGCGGGCGCAGTGTCCGCCGTGTCCCTGGACACGCGCCCTGCCGCACGCGGGTGGCGCGCCCGGACTGCTCGGGCCGGACCCACCCGGGGATCACACTTCCTCCTGGTGCGTACGGCGACGAGCGTGCACACGCGTCGAACTCCGTGCGGAGAAAGTCGGTTTCCCGCCTGAGCCCGGTTCCTTACACTGACCGGGAATCGCGCGCTACCACGCCAACGCAGCGCGCGCCGTGACGAGTGAGGGGAGCCCGGCCGTGCGCTACCGCACCGCTGTTGTTGTTCCCCGGTCACGGTATGAGGTGATCCTGGTGTCTTCGTACGCCCGGTGCCGGCTGCGCGGCCGGAACCGGATGTCCGTGACGAACACCTGACCCCTGTCAGCCCGGTGCCGAGTCAACCGGTCGGAAACATTCCGATGAGGCGGCGCCGCATCAGGGGTTCCCACGTGGCCTGACCGCGGGCCCGTTCGTCCCGGAAATTGCGCTGCCCGTTCCGGATCATCCCGAAAGGCCATGGGCCGTGCGCACCAACCTGAACCGTCATCCCGCAAGCCCGCTGACCGGCGTCCGCAACCTCGGCATCCTCGCTCACGTCGATGCCGGCAAGACCACCGTCACCGAACGGATCCTGTACGTCACCGGGTCCACGTACAAGCGTGGCGAGGTCCATGACGGGACGACCGTCACCGACTTCGATTCCCAGGAACGCGACCGTGGGATCACCATCTTTGCCGCTGCGGTGAGCTGTGTCTGGGACGGCCACCGGATCAATCTGATCGACACCCCGGGCCACGTCGATTTCTCCGACGAGGTGGAGCGCTCGCTGCGGGTGCTGGACGGCGCGATTGCGGTGTTCGACGCTGTCGCCGGGGTCGAGCCGCAGAGCGAGTCGGTGTGGCGGCAGGCCGATCGCCACGGGGTGCCGCGCATCGCCTTCGTCAACAAGCTGGACCGGGCCGGTGCCGACCTCGACACGGCGGTCGAGTCGATCCGGGCACGGTTGCATCCGGCCCCGCTGGTGGTCCAGTTGCCGATCGGTGCGGAGGACGGATTCACAGGGGTGGTCGATCTGCTGCGCATGCGGTCGCTGACCTGGGCCCGCGACACGTTCGAGGAGGGCCCGGTGCCGGAAGCGCTGCGGGAAGAGGCGCACCGGCGTCGCCGGCTGCTGGAGGAAGAGGTGGCGGAACTCCACCCGGTCGCTCTGGAGGAGTTCTGTGCCCGGTCGACGGTCTCCGCGCAGACTCTGGCATCCGCGCTGCGCGACCTGACCCGTACCGGTGAGGGCGTGGTGGTGTTGTGCGGTTCGGCGTACCGCAACTGCGGGATCGAGCCGCTGCTGGAGGCCGTCGTGGCCTATCTGCCCTCGCCGCTGGACGTGCCGGCGGTACGGGGCACCCGGGGCGGCGAGCCGCAGGAGCGGGCCGCGGACCCGGCGGCGCCGTTCGCGGCGCTGGTGTTCAAGGTGAACTCGACCGCCACGGGGCGGCTGACGTACCTGCGTGTGTATTCCGGAACGATCGAGAGAGGAGATGCGGTGCTGGACGTCGGTACGCGACGCACCGAGCGGATCGGCCGGATTCTGCGGGTCCAGGCCGACCGCCATGCGGAGACGGACCGGGCGGTGGCCGGGGACATCGTCGCGGTGGTCGGACTGAAGTCGGCCCGAGCGGGGGCCACGCTGTGCGTACCCGCAGCTCCCCTGCTCCTCGAACCGCCGGCCGTCGCCAAACCGGTGGTCTCCGTGGCCGTCGAGGCCCGCAGGCGCACCGATACGGACCGGTTGGTGTCGGCGCTGGCGCGGCTGGTCGAGGAGGATCCCTCGCTTGCGGTCAGGACCGACCGCGAGACGGGCCAGACGGTCCTGTCGGGGATGGGCGAATTGCATCTGGAGGTGGCGGTGGAGAAGATCCGGCGCGCCCATGGACTGGATGTCGGCATCGGTCGGCCGAGGGTGGCCTACCGGGAGACCGTCGCGCGCGGTGTGTCGGGGCTGGCGTACCGGCATGTCAAGCAGGACGGAGGCGCCGGCCAGTTCGCCCATGTCGTCCTCGACACGGAGCCGTTGGAGTCCGCCGCGGACACCTCCGGTGACAACGGCACCGGCAGCGCAGTGGACTTCGTGTTCCGGTCGACTGTCGTCGGTGGCAGGGTGCCGCAGGAGTTCGTCCGGGCGGTGGAGGCCGGCTGCCGGGATGCTCTTGCCGAGGGGCCTCTCGGCGGTCACCCGGTGACCGGGCTGCGGGTCACACTGACCGACGGAGCCACCCATGCGAAGGACTCCTCGGAGATGGCGTTCCGGACGGCCGGCCGGCTCGCACTTCGGGAGGCCCTACGCGCCGGTGTCATGGTGCTGCTGGAACCGGTGGTCGAGGTCACGGTCACCGTGCCCGACGACGCCGTGGGCGGGGTGCTCGGCGACCTGGCGGCACGGCGCGGCCGGGTCTCGGGTTCGGTCGCACGGGCGGGCACGGCGGTGATCACCGCGACCGTGCCGCTGGCCGAGCTGTTCGGCTACGCGACCCGGTTGCGCAGCCGGACCCAGGGCCGGGGGACTTTCACCACCCGTCCCACCGGCTTTGCCCCGGCGCTCAGCAAGGCGCCTGACGGGATGGCGTCCCGGTGACGCAACGGCCGGCCCCGCCGAACCAGGGCGGGGCCGGACCGGCCGTCGTGCCTGCCGGCCCGGTTTGTTCTGTGCCGCGGCATACCGGACCCGTATCCCGCGCATGCCTGCGTGGACCGAGCGGCCGGCATGCAGACCGGCTGTCGTGACGGAACTCAGCAGAGGCGCCGGCCTCCGGCCGCGGCACCGGCGGTCAGGGCCGTGCTCGGCCGGGCCCGGCGTGCCCCGCCGGGCCGCCGCGCTCACCCGAGGCACGCGTGCGGCCCGGACCGGGAGGTGTCCGCGGTGCGGGCGGCCCGGTGGGCATCGGTACCGCCGCCGTCGAACGGGTGCCGGTCGGCGCACTCCCGGAGGCTGAGGCACAGGTGAACCGCCCGCCGACGTGGGCACCGGCCGCTCCGGCGGCTTGAACGAGCGTGGAGTTGACAGGCTCCCGCACCCGCAGGCCGTACGGATCTCCGGCCGTCGCCCTGGGAGAACGGGGCCGAGCCCGGAGCGTCATCAGCCTTCGGCGGCCCGGAGTTCGCTGCTGATCAGGAGGTGGAGCTGAGCCTCCAGCCAGGCATCGGTGCGCCCGTTCTCCGGCTGCTGGTCCAGGGTGTTCAGGAACGCCCGCAGCAGTGCCGCCGCTCGGGACAGCCCGGTCCGTGACAGGGCGGTCGCCGCCGCGTCGATACGGGACCTGGCCGGTACCGTCGGACGGAGCAGTCCGTTGTGGGCCGCGGCGGCAAGAGCGGATATCGCCTCGTCCAGCGCCTCGGTCAGCGGATCGGGTGCCCGGTGCGCGGCCGCTGCCAGGGCCGTGGACCCGTCACCACGGGCCAGATCGGGCACCGTCACCCCGGCCGGGGTGAGCACCGCGATCGGGTCGATACGGATCCCGCCGCCGGCGCGGTGCACCGAACCACTGACGTGCGTGGCTCCGCTCTCCAGCGCATCGGCCAGGGCGTCCAGGGCGCCGGGGCACTCCGGCCGGTAGGCGGACGTCAGCAGGGCGGACGTCCCCGAGACGTCCCGTACCACTGCTTCGAGGCGCTGCTCCGCGGGGTCGTACCCGACGCTTTCGATCGCGGAAAGGGCGACCACCCGGACGGTTTCCGCCTCGACGCGGGGGCGGATCAGCCGCGGCGGCTGCCCCTCCCAGCCCGCGGCGAGCGCCGACAGATCCCGCACGAGCAACGGCTCGGGGAGATCCGTCCAGGCCGCGCCGACCGGGGTGATGCTCGTGGTGCCGAGGCGACCCCGGGTGATTTTGAGGGCGCGGCTCGCCGTGCGCCGGATGCTCTCGCTGACCAGGCTTCCGGTGGCC
The DNA here is from genome assembly GCF_042802415.1 of Streptomyces sp. NPDC057486. NCBI lineage: Bacteria > Bacillati > Actinomycetota > Actinomycetes > Kitasatosporales > Streptomycetaceae > Streptomyces > Streptomyces sp. NPDC057486. The sequence continues at coordinate 5,592 of NZ_JBHVEE010000194.1, forward strand.
AGCGACGCGAGGGGCGTGGACAGGACCCGGCGCGTGGCGAGCCGGTGGCCCGTGAGCTCCTGGCCGTCGGTGGCGGTCCACTCCTTGCGGAGCACCAGGACTGTGCCTGCGCCGGGGTGCGCGAAATACACCTCGGCGACACGTGCTTCGGCCGTGCCGCGGACCCGGCAGCCGAGCGAGGTGAGCCGGACCCGGCGCAGCGGGGTGTCCCCGGTCTCCCGGGTGCCGAGGGCGCCGGGGACCGCGGCGGCCCGTCGACGGGCGTGAACCTCGGTGAGCAGAGCGGCAACCTGCTCCGGGCGGTAATGGGCACTGCGGTCGGCGTAGGCGGTGAGCTGGCCGGTCAGTTCGGCGACCGCACCGGCGGGCCAGTGCAGGGACGCCGCGGTCATCGCCTCACCGGCGCGGGTCAGTGCAGCGCGGAGCACCGGACCGGCATGGGCCACGCCCTCCTGCAGCAGTTCGTCGGCGAGCGCCGCGACGGCGTCCAGTTCGGGCCGGGCCGCGGGGTGCGTGCCGGTGGAGCGGCCGCCGACCTGCACGGGGGTGGCACGGTCCTCGGTCCCCGCTTCGTCGGCGGCCCGGAACGCCCAGACCGCCAGCGTCACCATCTCGTCCCGCACCGCGGCGGACGCGTCCGTCAGCGCGTACGCGATCTCGCCGGGCACCGGGAACCGCACCGTGCAGGTGGGCAGTTCCACCCACGGACCGGGGCGGTCAGCAGTGGGGCGGTGCACCAGGGCGCCGTAGCCGCGGTCGAACGTGCGACGGGCCGCGGTGAGTGCCCGGGCACCGAGAGCCTCGGTCAGGGCGCGGTCGTCGACGCTGCCGGGCGACCAGTCACTGACAGGGGAGGGGCAGGCGTCCGCGTCGGTCTCGGCATGGCGCTGATAGGCGAGGACGAGGGCGATGAGGTGGCGGCACACGCCCGGTGCGGCGCAGCTGCAGCTGCCGTCGCCCGGACCGGCGCCGGGCGGCAGGACTGCCGTGGTGCCGTCGTCGAAGCGAGCGCTCACGGTGGTGTCGGGCCCGGTGGTGAGGGCGGGCGCCCTGCCCGCGTCCAATTCCTTCGTGGCGCGCTTGACCAGGCCACGATTGGCGAGCGCGGCGAGTGTGTCCGGGGTGAGGGCCAGCAGGTCGGCACGGGTTGCGGACGCGCTGGATGTATCGGTGCTTGCCTCCGCAGTCGTCCCGGTGCTCATCCCGGACCCTGCGGCGGTGCTCGTCCGGGTCATCGGCCCAGCCTCTCGGCGACGAACTCGGCCAGTCGGCCCGGTGTCATCGCGCCGATGTGCGCCCCCGCCTCGGCGAGTCGGCCGGCCAGTTCGCGGTCGTAGTCGGGATTCGCGTCCTCGTCCAGCGCGGCCAGGCCGAGTACCGTGCTGCCCTGTTCCACCAGCCCGCGCACCGTGCGCACCAGCCGGTAGGAGTCGCCGCCCTCGTAGAAGTCGGTGATCAGGGCGACGATTGTGCGACGCGGGTTCTCCACCAGACCCGCGCCGTACTGCACGGCCCGTGCGATGTCCGTGCCACCGCCGAGCTGGACCCGCATCAGCAACTCCACCGGGTCGGTCACATCGGAGGTCAGATCCACCACATTGCTGTCGAACGCGACCAGGTGCGTCTTGAGACCGGGCAGCCCCCACAGGCAGGCGGCGGTCACCGCCGAGTGGATCACCGATCCGGCCATCGAGCCCGACTGGTCGACCAGCAGAATCAACTGCCATTGCGTCAGATGGCGTTGGGTACGGGAATGGAAGTGCGCCCGCTCGATCAGGAGGCGCCGTTCCGCCGGCTGGTAGTGGGCGAGGTTGGCCCGTACGGTCCGCCGGAAGTCGAAGTTCCTGGCAAGCGGCACCCGGCTCGGCTGCCGGGAGCGGGTGCCGTGGAACGCCCGGCGGATCTCCGGCTGCAGCTTGGCCAACAGGTTCTTGACGACCGACTCGACGATGCGCCGGGCCAGCCGCAGCACCTGCGGGTTCATCAGATGCTTGGTGCGCAGCACCGCCCGCAGCAGGGTCGGGCTCGGCTCGACGCGCTCCAGGACCGTCGGGTCGGTGACGATCTCCTGGATGCCGTACCTCTCGACGGCGTCCCGCTCCAGGCGCTCGATGGTCTCCTTCGGGAAGAGCCGGTGGATGTCGTCGAGCCAGTCGATCGCGGTCACCGGCGAGGGGCCGTCCCCGCCCGTGCGGCGGGCGGCCGTCCCCGACCGGCGTACACCGCGCCTGGCGAGGTCGGGGTCCCGGCCGTAGAGCCAGTCGAGCGCGGCATCCCGGTCGGCGTGACCCGGCCCCAGCGGGCCGGTGTGCCGTTCGACTGCGGAGCCGAGGATCAGCCGCCAGCGCTCCAGTCCAGGGTCGGGAACCCCGCCGGGATCCTGGGCGGTCGTGTGCGTCAACGGGTCGGGCGTCGTGGTCATGGTGCGGCTCCCAGGCCGTAACGGGACAGCAGTCGGGACACGTTCTCCTCCAGGGCGCCGGCGCGGGCGATCACCAGCGGGTCCGCGGTGGTCCGCAGCAGCGTGCGCGACGAGCCGCGCACCCCGCGCCGCCGCAGCAACTGCCCGGCGATCCGTTCGCGTTCGCGCGGCGGGAAGAACGCGAACGCCTGACGCAGAGCGGGCAGACCCGACAGGAAGTCATGGTCGGGCAACGCACGGACCACGCTGTCCAGCACATCGACGAGAGACTCCGCGCCCGACCGGTCCCCGCCGCCCTCCGCCTCCCCCGTCACCTCGTCGCGGGCGAGGGCGAACAGTCCGGCCAGCCAGTCGCCGAGCGCACCCGTACCGGCCGCCGCCACCGCACGCACCGCCGCGGCGCGATCCCCGGACGCCCCCGGCGAGCCCCCCAGCGCCCGGTGCATCCCGAAAGCGGCGCCCCGCAGATCGATCGGCGCATCCGCGTCACGGCTGATCCGCAGCGCGATCCGGGCCACGGCCGGCCGGGACGCCGCAAGCAACTCCTGCGCGTGCAGCACCGCATCCCGCACAGCCACCACGGCCCGCAGCCGGGGGAGGTCCACACCCGGCCCGCCGCGTGCGCCCTCCAGGAGCCACAGCAGCCGCTCCGTCGCCCCGTCGATCACGGCGGCGAGCAGCGGACCGCGCGCCACCCCGAACACCCGGTCGTGCCGCCACAGCCCCAGAGCCGTGGCGAGTACGTCGCCGAGCGGCCCGACGGCCTTCAGCTCGCCGGTTCGCCCCACCAGTTCGGTGAGCAACTGCTCCGACAGCGTGCCCACCCCGCACAGCACGGCGTCGAACAGCACCTCGGCCAGTGCGTCGGCCCCGGCGGCAACGCCCTGGGTCCGCTCGGTGAGCGCGGCCGCCGCCGCCTCCGCCAGGCTCGCCCCGTAGGCCCCCGCCTCGACCAGCGCGGCCTCCCGCCCCTGTGACGGCCGAGGCTCCCACCGCTCGGTGAACACCGGGTCGATGCCGTGCTCGGGACCGGCGGTCCGACCGTGGCCCGGGATTCCCAGCACCCGCAGCCGGTGCAGTACCCGGCTCCGCTCCAGATCGGCGGCGTCGGTGAGGTCGAGGCGGTACGAGGAGCCCCCGCCGTCGAGGCCCAGACGGCCGAGCTGCGCCGCCACATCGTGCACCAACGGCGGTGCCGGGGTGGCGGGATGCAGCCGCCCCACGCGGTCTCCGCTGCAGGCCGCGACCATCTCGACGACTGCGGGGTGGTCGCCCGTCGTCAGCGTGCCCCGGGTCGTCCATGGCAGCGGACGGTCCAGGTCGTCCGTGATCAGGGCGCCCGCGAGGCCGTCCAGCACATCGATCCTGGCGGGCCGCGGATGGCCGCGCAGCGCCGTGAGGCCCTCGGCCAGACTGCGGGCCGCGATCAGATCGGCGGTGGAAACCGGGAACTTCCGGGCCCGCAGCCGCTCGACGACCACCCGCAGCAATGCGTCGGCGGCCGCCCGGGGACCTGACTCCCACACCTGCTGGTAGTAGCCGGGCGACGGCATGCCCGACTGATACCCGGAGAACGCGTCCAACTGCCGGAACGAGTACGGCACGAGGAAGCTCCCGGCCTGCGCCTCCTCCGGCGGAGCGGGCACCTCCGGCCACCCGTCGGCCCCGAGCGCCCAACCGTGCGCGGCGCTCCCGCGGTCCCCGCCGGATGACGCCAGGGCCCGCAGCGCCGGCTGGTGGAAGCCACCGGTCACCACCAGCACCGGCCCTTGCCCGGCGGCAGCGACCGCGGCCCGCACCCACGCCGCCATGTACGCCTCCCGCGCCCGGTCGCCCGCATCCGCCTCCGCGTCCCCGCGTACCAGCGCGAAGTACGCATCGAGACGCGCGGCGAGACCGTCGTCCGGCTCCACTTCGAACAGCCGGTCCCAGAGCGCGTCCGAGGAGTCCACCGCGAAATGACGGCAGAGCCGCTCGGTCGCCTCCGCGTACCGGACCTCCGCGTCGGCGTACCGGTTGGTGCGCTCCGCGAACGCCGGATGCCAGGCCGGCAGGTCGATGAAACGGACCTCCGCCCCGGCGGCCCGCCCCGCCCGCAGTGCGACCCACTCGGGCGAGTAGTCGCACAGCGGGGCCCAGGACGTAGCGGCCCGCTGCCCGTCGCGGTAGTGGCTGAACACCGCGACCGGCAGCTCGTGTCCGAGCAGCAGTTCGTCCAGCCGGGCGTTCATCTCGGCCGGGCCCTCCACCAGGACGTGGGCGGGGCGCAGCTCCTCGATGGTCCGCTTGACGAGCCGGGCGCAGGCGGGGGAGTGGTGGCGGACCCCCAGGAAGACGGCGGACATCAGTCGGCCAGCAGGTGGCGCGCGTCGTAGAGGGCCTGCCACTGCGGGCCGCGGCGGCGCGGCACGTGCTGTTCCAGGTAGCGGCGCAGCCGTGCCAGGTCCTCCGGGCTGTCCTTGGCCGCCGTACCGGCCAGGCAGGCCACGACATCGGCCGCGCTGCCCGGTTCGCCGCGCAGGAACCAGCCGCGTACGCCGACCGCATGGGCGACCGAGACCGCCTCCGCCGTGCTCATCACCGCCGAGGGCCGGTCCGAGCCCGTCCCCGAGCCGTCGGAACCGCCTGCCCCGGCGCCCGCGCGCAGCTCGCGGAACGTACCGACCAGCACCTCCAGCACATCCCGGTCCGGCGGCGGCTCCACGCCCGAGCGCCGCAGCAGCGTGCTCACCTCGGCCTCGACGAGCGCCAGCTCGGTGTCCAGGTCGGGGATCGGGAACACCGTCTCGAAGTTGAACCGCCGCTTGAGTGCCGCGCTCATCTCGTTGACGCCCCGGTCCCGGGTGTTGGCCGTCGCGATCACGTTGAACCCCTGCCGGGCGAAGACCATGCCGTCCGGCCCGGTCAGCTCCGGGATCGCCACCACCCGTTCGGAGAGCAGCGAGAGCAGCGAGTCCTGCACCTCCAGCGGGCAACGGGTGATTTCCTCGAACCGTACGAGCCGGCCCTCCGCCATTCCGCGCAGCATCGGCGCCGGGACGAGCGACCGTGTCGAAGGTCCCTCGGAGACCAGCAGCGCGTAGTTCCAGCCGTACTTGATCTGGTCCTCGGTGGTGGCGGCGCCACCCTGCACCGTCAGCGTCGAGTCCCCGCTGACCGCGGCGGCGATCAACTCGGAGAGAAGCGACTTGGCGGTACCCGGCTCGCCCACCAGCATCAGGCCGCGGCTTGTCGCCAGGGTCACCAGCGCCCGGTCGACGAGCGACGGGTTGCCGACGAACTTCCGGCTGATGTCCGCGTCCGGGTCACCGATGATGAACCGGCGGGCCGCCCGCAGGCTCAGCTCCCAGCCCGGCGGCCGTGGATCGCGGTCGCCGGCGCGCAGCGTGTCCAGCTCCGCCGCGTACCTGACCTCGGCCGGGGGCCGCTGCACGGAGGGCCCCGACACCTCGTCCGTCGTCTGCGCGGTCACGACGCGACTCCCTCGGTCAGCTCCGTCAGGTCGGCGAGGAGTTCGGAGACGGTCACCGCGTCGAGCCCGGCGAACCGCAGCGGATGGGAGCGGCGGGGGAAGTGGTCGCTGGGGTGATCGTCGAGCCACACCGTTTCGAGCGTCTGGTCCGGGAACATGTCGACGACCCCGACCGCGATCCCGTCGTCCAGGGCGATCACCAGGTACACGTTGTCCGCGAGCCGCTTGGAGATCCACCGCTCGACCCCGGCGTCCTGCGGCGTCCCCCGCTCCCAGCCGCGTCGCTCCAGCCCGAGCACCTTGCCGGTCGGCACCTTGAGTCCCTCGAACCGGGTCAGCCGGTAGCCGTCGGCCTCTTCGTCCGTCAGCCGGAACACGGCGCGTCCCAACTGTGGGAACGGCTGCAGGATCTCGTAGTCCGCGAACACCTCGGACCAGTCGTCCAGCCGTTCGCCCAGCGCCAGTGGGTGCGCGATCCGTACCGTCGCCCCGTCGGCCGGCTCGAAGGTGTCGTCCTCGACATCCGCGAAGGTACGGTCCTCAGCCACCCGGAACGCGGTGGTCGCCCCGTCGGTCTCGCTCAGCCACACCAGTCGGCGCACCAGATGCCAGAGTAGCGGATGCTGCAGGAACAGCTCCCGGAACTCGGCCATCGTCCAGGAGCGCCGTGCGACCATCGCCGCCTCCAGGCGCCGCACCTGGTCGGAAGCGATCGTCCGCACGTCCTTCTTCAGCGCCATGAACCGCTTGCGCTCGGCCGGGGCCAGCTCCGCGTCGTCCCGCGCACCCGGCATCGGAAGATCCTTGCGGCGCTTGCCGTCGCCGTCCAGCACGTAGGGCCGCAGCTGTTCGTCGAACGCGACGGTGAATCGGCGGGTGCCGTAGTCCACGACCGTGGAGCCCTCGGCGTCCAGTCCGAGGTCCGGCACCAGCCGGTCGGAGAGCTGCTCGCCGGTCAGCCCGAGCCCCGAGGCGACCTCGGCTATCTTCTCCTGGGCCCGGACCTTCAACGCCTTGAACTTCACCCGCTGCGAGATGCCGTGCAGATGCAGCAGTGCCACATCCGTGCCGATGGCGGCGAGCACATCGAGACCCTCGACCGCCCGGTGGTGTGCGCCCTTGCCGGGCCAGGCGCGGATGACCGGCGTGAGCCGACGCACCGTCCCGTCGTCACCGAGCAGCCCGAGCGCCTGCAGCGTCCAGGACTCCTTGGCCGGCATTCCGGCCAGCCGCCACTGCTCGAACAGCGCCCAGGCGAAGGCGGCGAGCGACTCCGGATCCGCCGTCTCGATGAGGACGGCAACCCCCGGATACGTCTCCCCCGGCTTGGACAGTGCCAGCATCATCAGGGCATTCCGGACCGACTCCTCCGGCAGAGCGCCGCCGTCCCTGACCAGGATCTGCGGCAGCAGAGCGGCCTCCGCCCATTCGGGGACGACCGGCAACCTGGCGGGCAGCGCCCGCTCCAGCGGATCGGCCGCCAGCAACTCGTCGACCACGGCCGCGGCCGCCGCGCCGTACCCTGCGGCGGCGTCGTGCACCACCGCGTCTCCGTGGACCGCGGCGATCTGCACCAGCGCCTGCTCGGCGGCGCGACGGGCGGGCCCCGCCTTGCCGACCGCGTCCGGCACCAGGTGGGCGGCAGCCGTGGCGCCGTGCCGGGTGAACCATGAACGGGCGGTCGCCGCAGTCGACTTGAGCCGTGCCGACCAGTCCGCCATGTGCCGGGCGACCGCGACATCCACATACGGCAGGAGTAGCGGGGCGATGGAGCTCGGCTGATGGGGCGCCGCGCGGAGCAGCACCGGAAGCATGTCGAGTCCGAAGCGGGCGGCGACCGGCTTCAGCGTCTCCTCGACGTCCCACAGATCGTCCGGTGCCCACTTGTCGAGCCAGGGCCTGACTTGCTCCTCCGGGCCGTGCAGGAACATCCAGGCGGGCTGGAGGCTGGTCAGCGCGTCCGTCGCCTCGTACACAGCGACCTGTTTCTCCCAGTACGGCGCGTCCCCCTGCCCGCGCTCGCGGTTGTACCAGGAGCGGCAGGTGGCCCACTCCTCCTTCTCTCCCGGAAGCCAGGACACGGTCGGCTCCGCCTCGGCCGTCAGCCCGCTGATCACCGTGGCGGTGGTGCGCTTGCGCGGCCGGGACCACGGCGGGGAGACCAGCAGCTCCGGCAGCGTGTCCGAAGCGACGTCGGCGACCCGGCCGACCGGGTTGAGCAGCGGATCGATCACCGCGACAAGGTCGGGGTCGAGCGTCGCAAGCACCGTCGTCACCACGTCGCGGTGGGCGCCGATGTGACCCGCGAGCAGCAGCCCGGTCGACTCGGCGGACCCCGGAGCCGAGCCGTCCCGCACGGCCGCGGCGAGCAGTCGCAGAGCGCGGACCGGATAGCGGTGCGCCGCCTTGAACAGCGCGGCCCGGACGTGCTTCGTGTCCGAGTGGGCGAGGAGAAAGCCGAACGCCTCGTCCGACGGCAGTTCCACCAGCGCGTTCGCGAGGAACTTCACGTAGTCCACGGAGTAGTTGTCGCTCAGCCTTGATCCACCGATTGACGGGCGGTCTGTGGATAGCGAGACGAAGAGAGGTGCCTGCTGACCTGCGATGATGGGAGTTCTGACGCTTCCAGC
>NZ_JBHVEE010000195.1:0-13983 GCF_042802415.1 Streptomyces sp. NPDC057486
CCGCCTGCGGGCGGGGTGCAGGCGGCGGGCCATCGGCGCCGAGGTCCGGAGCGTGGTCGGTGGCGCTCCGGCGGCCGGGGGTTCCAGTGAATCCGTCGGTCTGTTGCTTCGCGGGTCTCGCGGTCAGACTGCGGCCTTCTTCAGGCGTCGCCGCTCGCGTTCGGAGAGGCCGCCCCAGATACCGAACCGCTCGTCGTTGGACAGGGCGTACTCAAGGCATTCGGACCGGACTTCACAGGCGAGGCAGACCTTCTTGGCCTCGCGGGTCGATCCGCCCTTCTCGGGGAAGAAGGACTCGGGATCGGTCTGGGCGCACAGTGCGCGCTCCTGCCAGCCGAGTTCCTCGTCCGCGTCCTCGACCAGCAGTTGCTGGAACAGCTCGGTCATGTGCGCCCCTCGTCTGTCTCTTGCGTCCCCGTGATGCGGCCGTTATCGATTCGGCCGAACGACACGAGTGAAATTACAAGTGTGTGGATACGAGCCAGTCAAGCGGAGATCTGCTATTGGGCCCGGTATTCACTCTGCGGAACCAAGCCTATGCAGAAAGTGTGCAAATCACCAAAAAACTGACATATGCCACGGGCTTCATCACGTCCCCGCCCCTCACGGAGTGAGACTCCCGAGAGGGCGGCCGTGTTTCGATTCGATCACCGAAGCGATCAAGATCACAGTCGGGTCACGAGGTCCCTACGACGTTTGAGGGCGCCGTTGTTGCGCCACATCTCCGGCGCGACGAGTGCACAAACCTTTCCCCGACCGGAGCAACCGGATGGGGTGAATCATTACCGCCAAATCGGGCATCAGGTTGACAACGGGAGCTTTGCTCGGTTCCCTTGCTGTCATGCCAGCGACCTCCGTGATGCGCGTGACCCACCTCCGTGGGTTCCGCACCGCTGTCCAGGCTCGCTGTTGCTGTTCCAGCTGTCTCAGCTGTTGAGGCCTTCGCGCTCCAGCTAGTCGCAGCTCTTCTCCGGACCTCGACCCTTCTCCGGACCACCCCGTCGAACGGCTTCTCGGCGACGGCTGCCCGGTCCCTCCCCGGTCCTCGGTCCTCGCGACACCCCTGGATCTCTGCATCTGCACTCTTGCCCTGCACTCACTTGCCGAGGAACCACCGCACCCATGAACAGCAACAGCGACCTCCAGATCGCCGGCGACATCCTTGAGGTCCAGCACCTCCTCCGGCCCGCCCGCCAGCACCCCTCCACGGTGGCCGAGTTCGTCGGGCTCGCCCGCAGCATCGCCGCCGACCGCTCGCAGTGGGCGCCACTCGTCCAGTACGACGCGACCACGCGCTGGTACCACCGGCTCCGCACCGTTCCCCAAGCTCTCGGCTCCGCTCGAGCAGGGGAGACCCCACTCGGTTACGAGGTGTGGCTGCTCAGCTGGGTGCCCGGTCAGGGCAGCGGGCTGCACGACCACGGGCCGTCCTCCGGCGTACTGACCGTCCTAGAAGGCGAATTGACCGAGCGTACGGAGCGCGGCACGCGGTCGCTGAACTCCGGCGCGCAGCGCGTGTTCGCGCCCGGATACGTCCACGAAGTGGTCAACGACTCCCTCGAACCGGCCGTCAGCCTGCACATCTACTACCCGGGGCTCACCGAGATGCCCATGCACGCGGCACAGTGCGCCTCGGCGACTGCCGACGCCGTACACGTCTGACAGCAACGATCAGGCTGCGCCCGACAGTCCCACCCGCCGCCCACCACCACCCCGACAACGATCAGGCTGCGCCTGACAGACTGGTCTGCATGCGCATTGTGGTTCTGGCCGGCGGTATCGGTGGTGCTCGTTTTCTGCGTGGCCTCAAGCAGGCCGCGCCCGACGCGGACATCACGGTGATCGGCAACACCGGTGACGACATCCATCTGTTCGGGCTCAAGGTCTGCCCCGACCTCGACACCGTGATGTACACCCTCGGTGGGGGCATCAACGAGGAGCAGGGCTGGGGTCGTACCGACGAGAGCTTCCACGTCAAGGAGGAACTCGCGGCGTACGGCGTGGGACCCGAATGGTTCGGGCTCGGCGACCGTGACTTCGCGACCCACATCGTCCGTACGCAGATGCTGGGCGCCGGCTACCCGCTGAGCGCCGTCACCGAAGCCCTCTGTGCACGCTGGAGGCCCGGGGTCCGGCTGCTGCCGATGTCCGACGACCGGATCGAGACGCATGTCGCCGTCGACATCGACGGCGAACGAAAGGCGATCCACTTCCAGGAGTACTGGGTGAAGCTGCGCGCCTCGGTCCAGGCGCAGGCGATCGTGCCCGTCGGTGCCGAGCAGGCGAAGCCGGCGCCCGGGGTCCTGGAGGCCATCGCCGAAGCCGATGTCATCGTCTTCCCGCCGTCCAACCCCGTCGTCTCGGTCGGCACCATCCTCGCCGTGCCCGGGATCCGGGAGGCGATCGCCGAGGCCGGGGTGCCGGTCGTCGGCCTCTCCCCCATCGTCGGGGACGCGCCGGTACGCGGCATGGCGGACAAGGTGCTCGCCGCGGTCGGTGTGGAGTCCACGGCGGCCGCCGTCGCCCGGCACTACGGCTCCGGGCTGCTCGACGGCTGGCTCGTCGACACGGTGGACGCCGGCACGGTCGACGAGGTGGAGGCCGCCGGCATCCGCTGCCGCGCCGTGCCGCTGATGATGACCGACGTGGACGCAACCGCCGAGATGGCGAGGCAGGCGCTGGCGCTGGCCGAGGAGGTACGGGCGTGAGCGGCGCGGCGGCCGGTGGGGCCCCCTCGTACCGGGTGTGGGCGCTTCCCGGGATGCCCGAGGTACGGGCCGGTGACAACCTCGCGAAGCTGATCGCCGCCACCGAGCCGGGGCTGGTCGACGGTGACGTCCTGCTCGTCACCTCGAAGATCGTCTCCAAGGCGGAGGGCCGGATCGCCGAAGCCACCGACCGGGAGGCGGCGATCGACGCCGAGACCGTACGGGTGGTGGCGCGCCGCGGCACGCTGCGGATCGTCGAGAACCGGCAGGGCCTGGTCATGGCAGCGGCCGGGGTCGACGCCTCGAACACCCCCGCCGGGACGGTGCTGCTGCTCCCCGAGGACCCGGACGCCTCCGCGCGGACGATCCGGGACGGGCTGCGGGACACCCTCGGCGTCGAGGTCGGGGTCCTGATCACGGACACCTTCGGGCGGCCGTGGCGCAACGGGCTGACCGACGTCGCCATCGGGGCGTCCGGAGTCCGGGTGCTGGACGATCTGCGGGGCGGGACGGACGCGCACGGCAATCCGCTGAGCGCCACCGTGGTCGCCACCGCGGACGAGCTCGCCGCTGCCGGTGACCTGGTCAAGGGCAAGGCGGAGGGGTTGCCGGTCGCGATCGTACGGGGGCTCTCGCATGTGGTGGACCCGGCGGCCGCGGAGGCGGGGGCCCGGGCGATGGTGCGGGTCGCCGCCGAGGACATGTTCCGGCTCGGGACGTCCGAGGCGGTACGGGAAGCGGTGACGCTGCGGCGTACGGTCCGGGAGTTCACGGACGAGCCCGTGGACCCGGCGGCGGTACGGCGTGCCGTGGCCGCGGCGGTGACGGCGCCGGCGCCGCATCACACGACACCGTGGCGGTTCGTGCTCCTGGAGTCCGAGGACTCGCGGATCCGGCTGCTCGACGCGATGCGGGATGCATGGATCGCGGATCTGCGGCGCGACGGCAAGAGCGAGGAGTCGATCGCCAAGCGGGTGCGGCGGGGCGATGTGCTGCGCCGGGCGCCGTATCTGGCGGTGCCGTGCCTGGTGATGGATGGCGCCCATACATACGGGGACACACGGCGCGACGCTGCGGAGCGCGAGATGTTCGTGGTCGCGGCGGGGGCGGGCGTCCAGAACTTCCTGGTGGCGCTGGCCGGTGAGCAGCTCGGTTCGGCGTGGGTGTCGTCGACGATGTTCTGCCGCGATGTGGTGCGTGAGGTGCTGGACCTGCCTGCGGAGTGGGATCCGTTGGGTGCGGTGGCGGTCGGGCGTCCGGCGGTTGCGCCGGTGGCCCGGGCGGAGCGGAGTGCGGAGGGGTTCGTCGCGGTGCGGTGAGGTGGGCCGGGGTGGGTTTCCCCCGCCTGCCCCTTCCCGGGACCCGGGGGCGACTCCGGAGCTCCTTCGTCCTCGATCGCCGGACGGGCTCGAAGGCGACACGGCTGATCGTGGACTGCGGGGCCGCGTCGGGTGTTTGAGGACGCCTCAGAGGCGGGCGATGTCGCCTCTTGTCATGCGCGGAGCTCTGCGGGACGGGGTGTGGCCCGAGAGCAGGATGAGGCGTGTGGCTCGGTGGCGCTGGCCCTCGTAGGGGGTCAGGAGCGTCAGCATTTCCGCGTCGTCGGCGTTTCTGTTGCCTGCCAGGGCGTACCCGATGATGCCGGGGAGATGGAGGTCGCCCACGGTCACCGCGTCGGGGGCGCCGTTGGCTCGTTGGAGGGTTTCCGCCGAGGTCCAGGGGCCGATGCCGGGAATCAGTTCCAAGCGGGCAGTCGCCTCGGCGAGGGGCATTGTCGCCGCCTCCTCCAGGCGGCGGGCGACTCGTACCGCGCGCAGGATCGTGGCCGAGCGCTTGGCGTCGACGCCGGCGCGGTGCCATTCCCAGGACGGGATCAGCGACCAGGTGCGCGGGTCCGGCATGACGTGCAGGCCGTGCGTGCCGAAGAGGGTCGCTGCCGGACCGGGGGCCGGAGTGCCGTACGTACGGACCAGGAGGCGCCAGGCGCGGTAGGCCTCGTCGGTGGTGACCTTCTGTTCCAGGATCGACGGGATCAGCGACTCCAGCACCAGACCGGTGCGCAGCAGGCGCAGTCCGGGGCGGTGGTGCCGGGCCGCGGCGACCAGGCGGTGGCGGGGGCGGAATGCTTCCGGGTCGTCCTCCGCGCCGAGCAGGGTCGGGAGCTGGTCCAGCAGCCAGGACGCGCCGGGACCCCAGGCCGTCGCCTCGATCCGGCCGCCCCGGTCGATGGTGTGGAGCGTGCCGGGGCCTGCCGGGGTGCGGGTGGCCCGCCAGACCGAGCCGTCCCGGTCGATGCGGAACGTGGGGTCGGCGGGGCCTCGGCGCAGCGGGCCGAGGACGAGGCGCAGGTCGAGCGGGCCCGGCGGGGTCCAGTCCCGGGTCAGTGCCTCCGGTGCCGGACCGGTCGGCACCTGGCGTGGGACGGGCGTGCGCGGGGCGTTGCGGTGAGCGAATCGTCCGGCCACGGGTGAGGTCCTCGGTCGTCGGGGGTGCCTATCGAGGGTACGCGCCGCAGCGCGCCCGTCATTCGTCCGACGAGAAACGGACCGACGCGTCCGGCAGGACCGCACCGCACCAGACGCGGACGCCGTCACGCAGTTCGTTGTCGGCGCCGACGTGGGCACCGTCGCCGATGACAGCGCCCACCAGGACCGTACGGCTGCCGATCCGCGCACCAGCTCCGACCAGGGAGTCCGTGATCACAGCGCCGGGTTCGACGACCGCTCCGGCCAGTACCGCGGAGCCGTCGATCCGGGCGGCCTCGCCGATCAGGGCGCCCTCGGAGATGACCGTACCGCCGGTGAGTTTGGCGTCGGCGGCGACGGATGCGGTCGGCAGGACGAGCCGGTCGCCGCATCGGCCGGGGACGGCCGGGGACGGGGCGCGGCCGAGGACCAGGTCGGCGGAGCCGCGTACGAATGCCTGCGGCGTGCCGAGGTCCAGCCAGTACGTGGAGTCGACCATGCCCTGGAGGTGCGCGCCGGAGGCGAGCAGTCCGGGGAAGGTCTCGCGCTCCACGGAGACCGGTCGATCGGCCGGGATCGTGTCGATGACCGAGCGGCGGAAGATGTACGCCCCCGCGTTGATCTGGTCGGTGACGATCTCCTCGGGCGTCTGCGGCTTCTCCAGGAACGCGGTGACCCTGCCCGTGGAGTCCGTCGGTACGAGTCCGAAGGCGCGGGGGTCCTCGACCCGGGTGAGGTGGAGCGAGACATCCGCGCCCGAGGTGGCGTGCGAGGTGACCAGCGCCCGGATGTCGAGGCCGGTGAGGATGTCGCCGTTGAAGATGAGCACGGGTTCGTCCGGGCCCGAGGTGAGACGGGACGCCACGTTGCGGATGGCTCCACCGGTGCCGAGCGGTTCGCGTTCGGTGACGTACTCGATGTGCAGGCCGAGCGACGAGCCGTCGCCGAAGTACGGTTCGAAGACCTCCGCCAGGTACGAGGTCGCGAGCACGATGTGCTCGACCCCGGCGGCCCGCGCCCGCGCCAGTTGGTGCATGAGGAACGGGACACCTGCCGCCGGAACCATGGGCTTCGGAGTGTGCACCGTGAGCGGGCGCAGCCGGGTGCCCCTGCCACCGACCAGGAGAATCGCTTCTTTTGCCTCTGTCACGGCACGTCTCTGCTTCCTGCTGGGGCCGGGCCTGGTTTTGGCTCGCCAGTTTATGCAGACCGGCCGGTTCATCACCGTCCGGCAGCCCCGCAGCAGACCGCAGCGGTGGGTCGTCAGCGGCCTTGCAGCTGGGCGGAGCTGGTCCGGGCCGTGCCGAGCTTCTCGTAGAGGCGTGCTCCCGGACATTCGGTGACGAAGCCGTCCCGATGACCGGAGATCACCTTGAGTGTGACCTTCGCTCCCTTCTGGAACCGGTTGCCGCCGCCGGAGACGAGCGTGGTGCTGCCACTGGGGTCGGCGCCGAACAGGCCGAGCTTCCAGGCGGTGAGCTTGGCGACGGCGTCCACCACCGCGGTGGGCGGCTTGGACGTGGTGAAGGTTCCGAGCACCGCAATGCCCATGGTGTCGGCGTTGAAACCGAGAGTGTGCGCGCCCTGGACGGCCTTCGTCACGCCTCCGGCGCGTCCTTCGTAGATATTTCCGCACTTGTCGACGGCGAAGTTGTAGCCGATGTCGCGCCAGCCGCTGCTCGTGACGTGGTAGCGGTAGATACCGCGAAGGACCGAGGCCGCTTGCGAACACGTGTAGCTGTTGCCCGTGGCGGTGTGGTGGATGAAGGCGGCCTTGACGGACTTCGTGTACACGAAGGCGCTCTCGCGGAGCGTCTCGTCGGCGCCCCAGCCCTTGCGGGTGATGATGCTCGGGCGGGGGCCGATGTACGGCTTGGCGCCGGGGGCGACGTCGTCCTCGGCCTCGCTCTCCGCCTCGGTCTGCGCCTTGCTCAGCGCGGGGAGAACCAGGGCTTCGGAGGACGGGGCGCGACTGTCCCCGCCGTCGGCTGCGGCTCCCGGGCCGGCAGCGGGGAGTTGTTGAGGGTCCTTGCCCGGGTCGACGAGTTCGAGCCGCAGTCCGTCGGGCAGCGGGACGCTGGCGCCGCTGCCCCCGTCCCGTACGTCGGTCACCTCAGGGCTTACCCGGACCTCGACGCCGTCGGAGTCGCCGACCCAGAGCGGAGCGGTGGAGCCGCGGACATTCCCGGAGTCGCGCTCGGCGGTGCCGGGGTCGGCGCCGTGCTCGGCGTTGTGGGTCTCCAGCTCCTGCCAGTCCGACCAGTGGGTGGTGCCGGTGGCACGGGTGCGGACCTGGACGGTGCCGTTGAGTTCCACGTCGGCGTCGTTCCAGACGACACCGACCAGGGAGAAGGGGCGGACGTCGCGTCGGGGCAGGCCTCGTTCGACGGTGGGGGCGTCGGTCGTCCGCGTCGACGCGGCGGGCAGCGGAGCAAGTGGCAGGGACTGGGTCGACCCGGACCCCTCGGTGGGGTCGGCGGTCTCGGTCTTTGCGGTGACGGTGGTGTCGGGGGCGGCGCCCGCGGGCGCGGCGAGCGGCAGTACGAGGGCTGCCGCGCAGGTGACACCCATGGCGGATGCAATGAAGGCACGCATACGAACGATCCTGGGCACAACCCAACAACTCCGGCTACCGGGATATCTCCGCCCAATTGACGAGCCGTCTGCCGAACCGGTGTATGCGACACCTGTGGCGCCCGGTCCCGTCCGGTGCCGCCGCGTACCCTTGCGCGGATGAACGCCAGCGACCGCACCCCTGCCGACCTGCTGCGTTCCGCGCTCGCCGCGGACCCGGCCCGCCCCATGGTCACTTTCTACGACGACGCCACCGGAGAACGGGTCGAACTGTCGGTGGCCACCTTCGCCAATTGGGTGGCCAAGACAGCCAATCTGCTGCAGGGCGACCTGGCCGCGGAACCCGGCGACCGGCTCGCCCTCCTGCTGCCCGCGCACTGGCAGTCCGCGGTCTGGCTGCTCGCCTGTTCCTCGGTCGGAGTCGTCGCCGATGTGCAGGGTGACCCCGCCGCCGCCGACCTCGTCGTGACCGGTCCGGACACGCTCGACGCGGCACGCGCCTGCCGCGGCGAGCGCATCGCTCTGGCCCTGCGTCCACTGGGCGGACGGTTCCCCCAGCCACCCGAGGGCTTCGCGGACTATGCCGTGGAGGTGCCGAGCCAGGGTGACCGGTTCGCGCCGTTCGCACCGGTGGACCCGGACGCGCCCGCGCTGACCGTCGGCGGTGTCACGCTGACGTCGGAGCAACTGGTCGCGCGCGCCCGCGAGGACGGTGCGGAGCGGGGTCTGACGCCCGGGTCACGGCTGCTGACGGGGCACACCTACGACACCTGGGAAGGGCTCAGTGCCGGGCTGTACGCACCGCTGGCCACCGGGGGCTCGGTGGTGCTGTGCCGGCACCTGGACCGGCTGGACGAGGACGGGCTCGCCAAGCGCATCGAGAGTGAGCGGGTCACCAACACCGCAACATGACAGGCGCCCTGAGGGCCACTCGTCCGGCCGACAGCGGGCCGAGCCCCCGGGCCTGCGGATCAACTCCGGTACATCATCGGCGGTACAGGTCCGGCGGATCATGGCCGGACGCCCCCGACCGAGGCACAACCAAGCGTGGGGTTCAGCCGTCTACTCCTGCGACCGGCGGCCCAGCGCGCTGCCGAACGTGAAGGATGGACGCAGACGTGACCGAAAGCGCCGGCACGCCGCCGGACCCCGACCGCTCGGCCGCGGACAAGGACGAGGCCGCGTCGAGGGGTGGGTCGCAGGACGGGCCTCAGGACAACTCGCAGGACGGGCCGGGCGGGGAAGCCTCCCGAGTGCGGTGGTGGGACGACGCCACCCCCGCCCGGCGCAGGCACCGCTGGCTGCGCTGGGCGGCGCTCGCCGCCTCGTTCTTCGTCCTGGTGGCCGCGGGCGTCGGCTGGTGGCTGTACAAGAAGCTCGACAGCAACATCAGGACGGACACGTCCGCGGTCGCCGAACTGCGCGCGTACGAGAAGGAGCGCCCCGCGTCCGTCGTGCACGACGCGGAGAACATCCTGATCATCGGCTCCGACAGCCGCGCCGGTGACAACCGGGAGTACGGCCGCGACTACGGCGGCAGCCAGCGCTCGGACACCACGATCCTGCTGCATCTCCCAGCGGACCGTAAGAGCGCCACCGCGATGTCCCTCCCGCGCGATCTGATGACGGACATCCCCAGTTGCCGCACATCGGACGGGAAGCGGACCCGTAAGCAATTCGCCCAGTTCAACTGGGCCTTCGAGTTCGGCGGCACCGCCTGCACGATCCGTACGGTCGAGCGGATGACCGGCATCCGCATAGACCACTACGTGGTCGTCGACTTCAACGGCTTCAAGGACATGGTCGACGCGGTGGACGGTGTCGAGGTCTGCCTCAAGGAACCGATCGACGACCCCGACGCGCATCTGAAGCTGCGCGCGGGACGCCAGAAACTCGACGGCGAGGAGGCGCTGGGCTACGTACGGGCCCGCAAGTCCCTCGGCAACGGGAGCGACACCGACCGGATGGACCGCCAGCAACGTTTCCTCGGCGCACTGGTGAACAAGATGCAGAGCGACGGCGTCCTGCTCAACCCGACCCGCCTCTATCCGGTGCTGGACGCGGCCACCAAGTCGCTGACCACCGACCCCGGCCTGGACAGCCTCAAGGACCTGTACGCGCTGGTGCGCGGCGTGCGCAACGTGCCGACCGACAAGGTGCAGTTCCTGACCGTGCCACGGCAGCCGTACGCCGCCGACCCGAACCGGGACGAACTCGTCCAACCGGACGCGACCAAGCTCTTCGAGCGGCTGCGTCAGGACACCCCCGTCACGGTGGTCCCCGCGGACGAACTGGCACGCAGGAAGGACGGGAATGGAGACCCCTCGGAGTCCACGAGCCCGACCCCCACACCCACCTATTCGGGCAACAACGCGGCCGCGGACCTGTGCAAGCAGTAAAGCAATGGCCAAGGAGATGTCGACGATCGGCGTGCAATGAGCAGAATGACCAGTTGTAAGGTCCGTGGAATTTGTCACGCCCGTCGCTTGACGCCGAACTTGGCGGATAGTGTGACGCGATCCGGTGCTACCGGCCGTCAGGTCGCGCACTGCTGGAGCGAAAGATCGAGCGCCTTTCCGGGGGAGGCGCCTCGCGTGGCACCGACGGAGGACTCAAACAACCGTGGATGCGCAAAGCCGTGGGCGGGCGGACGAAATCGATCCCGCAGACCAATGGGTTCTCAACCCGCAGACCGGCGATTACGAATTGCGACTGACCCAATCCGGAGGGGATTCGAGGCGCAGGCCGAACCCTCCGGGGCAGCGTGGCTCCAGGAGTGCCGGTGCGGTTCGTGAGGGCGGTGGTGAACGCAGAAGCGGTGCGCGTGGTGGCGGGCGCGGCAGCGGGCCGCGCCGCGAGGTGCCGACACAGCGTGGCCGTCGTACGGCCAATGACCCGCGCGGGCCGGAAGGCTCCGGTCCGGAAACCGCGGGCCGGCGCAAGCGCAAGCAGCCCAAGGCCCGCCGCAAGAAGGCGCTCATCTGGACGGGCGGCGTGATGGCCTTCGTGCTCGTCGGCCTCTCGGCCGGCGCCTACGCGCTGTACCAGCACTTCAACAGCAACCTGAACACTGTCGACATCGGTGACGCCGGCAACAAGGACGTCACCTCCGACGGCCCCCTCAACATCCTGATCATCGGTACCGACAAGCGGACCGGTAAGGGCAATGAGGGGTACGGCGACAAGGGCAGCGCCGGTCACGCCGACACCAACATCCTCTTCCACGTCTCCAAGGACCGGACCAACGCGACGGCGCTGAGCATCCCCCGCGATCTGATCACCAACATCCCGGACTGCGAGACCACGCAGCCGGACGGCACGAAGAAGGTCGTTCCGGGGACGCAGGGCGTCCGGTTCAACATCAGCCTGGGCCAGGAAGGACGCGACCCGGGCTGCACCATGCGTACGGTCGAGGAGATCACCGGAGTGCGGCCCGACCACTTCATGATGGTCGACTTCAACGCGGTGAAAGAACTGTCCACGGCGGTCGGCGGCGTCAAGGTCTGCCTGGCCAAACCGGTCAAGGACAAGGACTCTCACCTGGACCTGCCGGCCGGTGAGAGCAAGGTCCAGGGCGAGGACGCGCTCGCCTTCGTCCGCACCCGGCACAGCTTCGGCAACCAGAGCGACCTGGACCGGATCAAGGTGCAGCAGCAGTTCATCGGCTCGATGATCCGGCAGATGAAGTCGGACGACACCCTGACCAGCCCGACCAAGCTGTACAAGCTGGCGAACGCGGCGACCAAGGCGCTCACGGTCGACAAGGCCATCGGCTCGGGGACGAAGCTGGTGTCGCTCGCCAAGGAGCTCAGCAAGGTCGACACCAAGAACATCACCTTCGTGACGGTCCCGGTGCTGGACAACCCGGCCGAGAAGGTCCACGCCACGGTGGTGCTCAACACCGCCAAGTCCGACCCGCTGTTCGCGATGATGCGCGAGGACACCTCGCTGACCGAGGTGAACAAGCAGAAGAAGGCCGCCAAGAGCAAGCAGGACGCGCTGCTCAAGGGGACCAAGGCCGCTGCCGCCGACGTACGTGTCGATGTCCTCAACGGCGGTGACCGGCCGGGTGCCGCGCAGGAGACGGTCACGTGGCTGCAGAACGACCAGGGCGTACTCAAGTCCACCAACAAGGCCAACGCCCCGGCGAAGATCTCCAAGACGACGCTCGAGTACGCCCCCAACCAGGCGGACCAGGCCCGCGCACTCGCCGCCATGATGGGGCTGCCCGGCTCGGCCCTGAAGCAGGGCACCACCGACGCCGAGGGGCTTCAGGCGATGGTCCTGACCCTGGGCGCGGACTTCAAGGGCGCGGGTGTGCCCATCACCGGACCGACAAAGGCGCCGGCAGACATACCGCTAGCAAACGCCGCCAAGGCAGAGTGCGCGAAGTGACACCGGGTCACTGCGCCATTCCACGAGTCTGAGCAGCAGGGGGGTCCCGGTGGGACGGAGCAGCACATCCGGGGAGGGGACGCGACCACGCGTCCGGCATACCGGCCAACTCGGCCGGGACGACGACCTGTACACGGACGGCCCGGCCGCGGGCCGGGACGGCCGGGGTGCCGGCGCGGACCGGGAGGGACCGGGTCACGGCGGGCGCCGCCGCGGCACGTCGCGCCGGCGCGGGAAACGCGGAAAACGCCGCATACTGCGCTGGGTCGCGTACGTACTCGCGCTGGTCATACTCGGCACCGGCGCCGCCGGTTATCTCTGGTACCAGCACCTGAACAGCAATCTCCGCAAGGGGCATCGCAGCGCCGGGAACAACGCGGCGAAGAAGACCGCCCCGAACGCCGCGGGTCAGACCCCGCTGAACATCTTGCTGATCGGCTCGGACAGTCGTAATTCCAAGGAGAATCTGAAGCTCGGCGGCTCGAAGGCGAGTGTCGGCGCCAAGCCGCTGGCCGATGTGCAGATGCTGCTCCATGTATCGGCCGACCGGAAGAACGCCTCGGTCGTCAGCATTCCGCGTGATACGCGCGTCGACATCCCGAAGTGCGTGGACCCCGACACCGACCAGGAGTACCAGGCCACCAACGCGCTCATCAACGAGTCGCTCGGCCGTGGCGGCCCGGGCTGCACGCTGGACACCTGGGAGCAGCTGACCGGGGTCTACATCGACCACTGGGTGATGGTCGACTTCGCCGGTGTGGTCGCCATGGCCGACGCCGTGGGCGGCGCCGATGTGTGCGTCAAGGACAACGTCTACGACAGCCCCAAGCCCAGGGTTTCCGGCGGCTCCTATCTGAAGCTGACCAAGGGCACGCACAAGGTCAAGGGCAAGCAGGCGCTGCAGTGGCTGCGTACCCGGCACGCCTTCGAGAGCGACATCGGCCGGGCGAAGGCCCAGCACATGTACTTGAATTCGGTCATCCGTGAGCTGAAGAGCCAGAACGCCTTCACCGACACCGGGCGGCTGATGGATCTCGCCGAGACGGGGACCAGGTCGCTCCAGGTCTCGGAGGAGATCGGCTCGGTGAAGAAGCTGTTCGATCTCGGTATGCAGCTCAAGAACGTACCGATGGACAAGATCAACATGCTGACCATGCCGCGGATCGCGGATTCGCAGGACGACAACCACGTGCTGCCGAAGCCGGGCGCCGCCGACAAGCTCTGGGCGCTGCTGCGGGACGACCAGTCGCTCGACCCGAAGGACCGCAAGAAGTCCGGGACGAAGGGCGGGTCCGGGACGAAGGACAAGAGCCCGACGGTGGCCGCGGCCGCGCCCGACGCTCTCGACCTCACGGTGGTCAACGGCACTGCGGCCGACGGTCAGGTCGCCACCGGCGGCAGGGCGGCGGACGTCCGGGACATCCTCAGGTCCAAGGGCTTCACCAAGGCCACCGCGTCGACCACACCCGGATCGGCGCTGACCACCGTGGTGACGTACCCGAAGAACTCCGGGGCCCAGGGCAAGTCCGATGCGCTCTCGATCGCGGAGGCGCTCTCCTTGCCGACCAGCGCGGTGAAGGTGGCGGCCGCCGTCGACACGCTGACTCTCACGGTCGGCTCGGACTGGCGGACCGGGGCGACGTACCCGAAGGAGGCAGCCGGGGACGACGACCCGCTGGAAGGGACCGAGGCGGTCAACGGGTCCGAGGAGGACGCCTGCATGGACGTCTACTGGCCGTACCGGTTCTAGTGCCTTGACCGGCAATGTTTGCCCCATGAGGAGCGCCGTCCGGTGCGTGTGATCGCAAGGCGGCCGGAAGTCCTTGGATGGGGTCTCCCCT
>NZ_JBHVEE010000196.1:0-13615 GCF_042802415.1 Streptomyces sp. NPDC057486
CTTTCATGCCCGCGGCCGCATCCGAACCTCCATCCAGATGGTCACCCCGCTGCCGCACACCTCGAACGAGATCCGGTTTGCCACAACGCACTGAGTCATCCACGGGTCGTGCACCGTCGGACACGGGCGCGCTGTTCGCTTCGGTGATGCCGTGTCAGCGGCACTCGCTATCGTCCGTGTCATGACCTCAAGTGATCATCTGCTTGACCTGATCCAGAGCACCCCTGAGATCGATCTGCTGCTGCGGTCATCGTTCGGGTTCGACATCCACCGGAAGCACAATGGCGATGGCTTGAGGCTTGCCTCGGGTGCGCCGCTGGAGGTGATCGCCGGGGAGTTCGCCGGTGGGGCGTACTTCCTGTGCGCTGAGCAGAACGGTCGCCGGCCGGTGGTGTTCGCGAGTTCCGAAGGGGAAGGCGGGCTGCTCGCCGATGACCTGGCGGACGCGTTGGAAATCATCATCGGGCTGGAGTGGCGGGACTGCCTCTCGTTCTCGGGCGGTGGCGATGTGGAGATCATGCAGATCTCCGCTCAACACCTCGCGCGGTCCCGTGACAAGCACAACCCGGACATCGACAGCGAAGCTGCGCAGGTGGCTGCAGCCCTGTCGCTGCGTATGCCGCCTGTCGCCGACCTCGTCATCCGGTTGCACGCAGCCGCCTCGAAGACCGAACCTGACCACGTCGTGACCGACGACGAAGGGCAGGCGTTCGACCCGCCGTTCGGTGAGCACCTGGAGCCTCGCCACGGTGGCTGGCGCTGAACCCGACCGGCCGCTACCGCCAGTCGCATCGGCACCGGCCTCTCGATCAATGTCTGGCAACGCGTCGGGCAGTCTCTCCGATGTGTCTGCCGACCTTGTTCCCGACGGTCTCTGGGAGCGCATAGCTCCGCTTCTCCCAGTCCAGCCTGCCCGGCGCCATCGTCACCCCGGCCGACTGCCGGTGCCGGACCGCGTCGCACTGGCCAGCATCGTCTACGTGCTGCGCAAAGGTGTGGCCTGGCGCGATGCGCCCATCCAGGCCGTTGGCTGTTCGGGGGTGACCGCCTGGCGTCGGCTCCGGGACTGGGCTGAGGCCGGCGTCTGGCCCCGCTTACACGAGGTCCTTCTTGCCGAGCTGCGAGCGGCGGGTCTCCTGGATATGGATGACTCGGCGTCTCGTACCGGCCCTGATGCCCGCTGACCGAGGGATGCGCGGCCTTCCAGGCTGTGATTACCGGCTCGATCAGCGCTCAACGCTCGTCGGACAAGTCACTGGGGTACGGTTTGCGCTCGCTCATCCCGCCACCCCAGCAGACTCCACCTCGCCAACCAGGTCCGACCGCCCAACCCCAAACCATCAGGTGAGGACAAAGTATGAATCAGCTCGCGTATCGCCCTCTCACGGTGATTCGGCGTGTGGTTGTCCTCACGCAGGGCGGGGACAACCACACACCATGAGGTTCTTCGTCTGCTGGTGGTACCACGTCCGCGCCTTGCTTGACCAGGGAGTATGACTCCGTTGACGAAGCACATGGGGAAGTTGGTCCGGGAATGGCCCGGATCTTGGTAGCCCATGGCGAAAGCCGTCGCCGACTGGGCCCCCAATCTGATTCCTGGCGGGCACCTTGGTGAGCAGCCCGGTGCCGTACGTCTTCCGTGGACGAGACCGAACTGCGGTGTCAGGACTGTTGTAGATAGTCAACGACCCTGAAAGCCCTGGACATTGGGGCAGTCAACGGGTTGAGCTGAACCGGATTCCGTAGCGGTCCTGAAGCCAGGCATGATTGCCACGGCAGATGGGAAGCACAGGTCCGATGCCTGCACCCCGGAAGTATCCCGACGAGCTCCGCGAGCGAGCCGTCCGTGAAGTACAGACCTCTGGCCGTCCGGTCGCCCACGTGGCCCGGGATCTCGGTATTCACAAGGAAGCCTTGCGCCTGTGGGTCCGCCAGGCCGAGGCCGACCAGGGCAGCCGGCCCGAACTGCTCACCTCTGCGGAGCGAGCGGAGCTTGTCCAACTCCGCAAAGAAGCTGCCGAGTTGCGGCGGGCGAACGAGATCCTGAAGGCCGCCAGCGTGTTTTTCGCAAAGGAGCTCGACCAGCCCCGCACGAGGCCGACGCGGTGATCAACCACCTCCGCGACGACTTCGGGGTCGAGCCCGTCTGCCGGGAACTGGACCTGTCGGTCTCGGCATACAACGCCCGCCTCAGACGCCCGAAGTCTGCCCGCCGCCGGCGCGATGAACAGCTCCTTGAGCACATCCGTCGGATCCACTCCGCGTCCGGCGAGACTTACGGAACCCGCCGAGTCCACCGCCAGCTGCGGCGTGAGGGCGTGCATGCGGCCCGCTGCACCATCGAGCGGCTGATGCGCGAGGACGGCCTGGAAGGCGTCATCCGCGGACAGCGGCGCCGCACCACCATCCCCGAACCAACCGCCCCACGACCACCGGACCTGGTCAACCGGCACTTCAGAGCCCACCGCCCCAACCAGCTGTGGGTCGCCGACCTCACCTACATCCGCACCTGGTCCGGCTGGGTCTACGTCGCCTTCGTCCTGGACGTGTACTCGCGAATGATTGTCGGATGGCAGCTCGCCACCCACATGCGGACCGATCTCCCGCTGGACGCCCTGGAGATGGCCTTGTGGCGGCGGGGAATCAAGAAGGGCTCGGGACTGATTCATCACAGCGACCGCGGATCGCAATATGTGTCGATCCGCTACGGCGAGCGGCTGATCGAGGCCGGCGCGACCGCATCGGTCGGCTCCGTCGCCGACAGCTACGACAACGCCATGGCCGAGGCACTCAACGGCTCCTTCAAGGCAGAGCTGATCGAGCACCATGGCCCCTGGCGAGACGCTGACCA
Source organism: Streptomyces sp. NPDC057486 (assembly GCF_042802415.1). NCBI lineage: Bacteria > Bacillati > Actinomycetota > Actinomycetes > Kitasatosporales > Streptomycetaceae > Streptomyces > Streptomyces sp. NPDC057486. Next base: position 2,852 of record NZ_JBHVEE010000196.1, read on the forward strand.
GGTCGAACACGCCGTTGTCCAGTGGGTCGGCTGGTACAACACCAGGCGACTGCACTCCGCCCTCGACTACGTTCCACCCGAAGAATTCGAGGCCCAGCACTACCAATCACAAGCGACAACGAACGCCGTCTGAAAACACACCAACCGGCCGCTACGAAACTCAGGACAGCTCAGGTTAGAAGGAAGGCTGCCTGCTGGCGTACACGGAACAGCGTGGCGTAGCGGCGAGAGACCCCGGACAGCCCTGGAGAGGAACGTCTCATGTCCTTTGAGCCCGTGTACATATCCCGGCGCAATGCCCTGCGGGCCGGCGCCGGCGCAGCCGCCGTCGCCGGTCTCGGGGCCGGCCAGCTGGCCGGTGCGAGCGGTGCCTCGGCCGCCGCTCCGGCCGACCCGTCCGACACCGCATACATCATGAGCTGCGACGAGTGGGGTGCCCGGCCGCCCGCCGGGGAGCTGACGACCCGTACGGGCTCCACCCGGCGGATCGTGGTGCACCACATGGCGTTCCCGAACACCATGGACTTCTCCATGGAGGCGGCCATCGCCTGTGCCGAGCGGGTCCAGTACATCCACATGGACAAGAACGGCTGGTCGGACACCGGAAACCACTTCAGCATCAGCCGCGGCGGCCATGTCCTGGAAGGCCGGCACGGCAGCCTGGACGCGCTCGAGGACGGCGGATACCAGATCGTCAGCGCGCACGCCGTCGGCCAGAACACCCAGTCGATCGGTATCGAGAACGAAGGTACCTACATCGACGAGCTGCCCACCGGCAAGCTGTGGTGGTCGCTGGTTCAGCTCTCCACCACCATCTGCACCCAGTACGGCTTCGGCGCCCAGAACATCACCGGCCACTGGGACTGGAACAACACCCAGTGCCCCGGTGCGAAGTTCTACTCCACCTTCCCGCTGCTGCGCCTGCACGTCGCCAAGCGCCTCGGCCAGCACCCGAGCACCATCCCGGCCCGCACCTGGCCCGACACGTTCACCTCCTGCGCGGGCGCCACGGTCCGTACGCTGCAGCACCTGCTGAACACCCAGAGCTTCAACCTCGTTACGGACGGGGCCTTCGGCCCGGCCACGCTGGCAGCGGTGCGCGCCTTCCAGACGGCGCACGGCTTCCCCACCGCCTCGGACGGCACGATGACCGGGCCGACCTGGGAGGCGCTGGCCCCGGAGATCGGCATGGGTGCCACCGGGTCTGCGGTACTCGGCGTCCAGTCGATCCTGGCGACCAAGCTGTACGCCGTGAAGGCGACCGGCACCTTCGACCGGGCGACGTGGGTCGCGGTCGCCAAGCTGCAGGCCCTGCACGGGCTGCGGGTCACCGGGCGGGTGGACCTGAGCACCTGGTGTGCCGCGCTCGGCGGTGTGGTGGAGGAGAACTTCCGCGGGCTGAAGGGCCAGGCGGGGCTGGAAAGCGAGCTTGTCGTGCCGGAGGCCGAGACCCTGCCCCCCGTGACCCTCGCAGCGGACGGGGTCGTGGCGAGCGACACACCCGCCACGCAGTTCGAGGAGTTCCCGGTCGACCAGGACGTCCAGGAAGGGGTGTAGGCCCTGCGCCGGCGGCGCCCGACCTCAGGGCGCCGTCGGGCCAGTACGGTGTCGATGGTCCCGAAGAACGCCGCGATCCCGGGCAGGTTCAGCCCCATGGCCCGGGACGCGGCGAAGTCCTCGCCGCTCGCCCACTTCGATGTCCAGCCACTCGCCGTCCGTGAGCCCGTCCAGGCGGCGCCGAGGAAGCCCTCGTGGTGCGCCTCGAAGTCGGCGACGCCCTAGGTGTTCTGTCCATGGAGGTTGGTGACAGGGTTCACGGTCGGGTGATCTTGAACGAGTGAGGGCCACCGGACGATCCCGGACTTCCCCGAGCTGGAACCACCGTTGAGAACGATCACCTCAGTCATCACCGCGCCACAGTAGAGGCACTGCAGCAACCCTTGAAACGGATTTCCGCGGAACGCTGCCCGCCTCCGACAACCCGGTGAACCTTCCCGGTCAGAGCACTAGTTCGCCGAGCGCACCTTCCAGCTCTTCGGCGAGGGCAAGTACTTCCTGGAGGTAATGGACCTCGGCATTGAGATCGAGAGCCGAGTCCGTGACGGGTTCCTCGAAATCGGCAAGAAGTTGAATATCCCGCCGCTCGTGACGATGGGTCTTCGCCACCTGTCCCGACTACCGGCGGACGGCGCTCAGCCCGTTGCCGAGATCCGTAACCTCAGCTCCAGTAAGGACATCAGGGACGGCACTGAGTCGGTCTGTCCGGAACTGCACTCGGTCCGGGCGCGGGCCGATCGGCAGCCAGCCGTACAGGATCAGCGCGTCATCGTCCTCTTCCGCTGATTCGCCGCCCAGATCGACGACCAGTGCGACGGTCCTGTCCAGCTCCCGCTGGATCAGCCGCTGAATGGCATCCTCTGCCTGCCCATGCTCACTCTCGGTCAACCCGTCAAGTACGAAGGTGAGGATCTGGGTGTCCGGCGCCACGTACCTGACATCGCACACCACGTCCGTGTCAGGACAGCCAGAACTGCATGCAGAGCGGCCCGACCGACAGGCCGACAAGCTCCAGGATGCGCTCGGGGGGCAGCTTCACCTGTTCCCCCACGGCGTCCAACAGCATCCCGCAACCCAGCGTCGGGTGCTCGACGGTCATCCCGGACTCGGCCAGGAGGTCGGTGACGGAGCGGAACTCAGCCTCGTCCATCCGGCCCTCGCGGTACCAGGACAGGTAGGTCTTCTCAGACACCGTCAGCGCTCCTTGTCGTTATTGCCCGACATCTTGGAGAAAAGAGGCTCACGAATACCGGCCACCCTTCTTCAACAAGCATCTGACATCGAGAATCGCACGGGTGATCATTTATCAGTCAGGTCCTAGCGAGCTCCAGCTCAGCAAGCGTTCGGATCCACTTGGTGCTGCTGGAGGATCTGCGCACTCCAGGTGTCCACCACGGGACTGCGCCGGTAGAAGACGTTCGGCTGTACGACCGGGTGCCCCTGCGGATGATCCGCAGCAGCCGCCTGTCCTCGTCGTCATCGATTTCGCGAACCTGTACACGCTCTGGCATCCGCATAGGATCTCGCTCGTTGCGCGGTCACATGGGAGCCCCGGGTGGCGCGTAGTGATTCAAGTAGTCCTGCAGTTGCGGCTCGAGCCGTGGCAGGTCACGGTCGTTGACCGCATGCCAGAGGCGGTTCTCGATCCAGAACCGATGGGCAAACTCCTCGAACGACGGCGCACACCACAGGATCGCGGCCCTCTGCTCCTCCGCATCCTCGAGATCGGTCTGTGTCTCTTCCCCGTCGCGCCGCGCCTCGTACTCGTACTCGTAATCGAGGTCGGAGTACACCACGAACGCCTCGCTCATCGGGCGGAGGTAGAGGTACCAGATGACGCAGTCCTGCTGATCCCGGAAGAACCGCACCAGGAAGGCACCAGGCTCGACCGGACTGGGCAGCGGCTCCGAAAGATTTGTCCAACAACCAGTTACCGAGACCTCGTCCAGTGAGCCGTACAGATTCTCGCTGGTCTGGAACGTGACGAAATCCCGCGGCAAGGTGAGGCCCCTGGTTGAAAGATCCCTTGCCAGGCCGTTGAGCTTCATGACCTGCCGTGGGATGGGGTCGCCGGCGTCCCCGAGCCATTGAAAGGCGCCCGTGAACTGGGTGGAGTCCAGCGGCGGCAGACTCTCGAGGGAGTAGTGCTCGTAGGTGTAACGACAGGCACGGTACTTGCCGAGGTCGGTGGCGCACCAAGCGGCGTCGAAGCCGGACGGAGGCAGGACGGACCCTGGCTGTTCACTCATCGGAACCCCCGGTTGATCACTGCGAGCGGAGTTGTCGGCGCCAGCATCGCATCGGCCACCGACAACGCCTGCCGAGGGGCGGGCGTGGACCACGACGGGCACCGGATGATCACGGTGCGGACCGAGGACACGGTCACCCTGTACGCCCGGTCAGGGCGGGTCGTCACGCCGTAGTGGATGGACCTGGCCACTGTCGGGATGGAGCTGCTCCCGGGGACGGTCCTCGACGGTGTTATGTGACCTGTACGGGTGTCTCAGCCCCAAGGTGTCTCAGATGGCGCACCTCTGTAGACGAGAGGTGTTCGCCGCCGATGGTTCGGGGAGCCGAAGAAGGAACAGGACCGTGCGGCCGTCAGTGCGGCACAGATAACCTGCGCGAATGAAGCGGATTCAGCGGGCCGCTGGCGCGGTCGTCGGCTCAGCGGTGGGTGACGCCCTGGGCGGCCCCTTCGAGTTCGGTCCCCAGGGAGCGTTCTCCGCGCGGTTTCCCGCGCCTGGTGCCGGTGGCGAGATGTGCGGAGGGGGTGGCTGGGACCCCGGCGAGGCCACTGACGACACGCAGATGGCCATCCTGGTCGCGGAGTCGCTGCTGGAGCGAGGCGGACTGGATCTGCCGGACATCTTCGCCCGCTTCCAGCGGTGGGCAGCATCAGACCCCAAGGACATCGGCCTGCAGACCGAGGACGTCCTGACCAACGGCATGCCCTGGGACCTCGCCGCCGCGATCCATTTCCAGGTCAACCAACGAGCAGCCGGAAATGGCTCCTTGATGCGGGCATCGACCTCCGCAGTCCACTTCGCGGCCGTCGGTCAAGAAGCCACCATGGACGCGGCTCGCCGCATCGCTGCCCTCACCCACGGTGACCGCGCGGCCTGGGAAGGCACCGCGATCTACCACGAAGTCATCCGCGTCACGTTCGAGGACACCGACCCCCTCACCGCGCTCCCGGACATCCTGGCTCATGTCCACCCCGACCACCGCGGCTGCTACGCCACCGTCCTCGCGCCCGACTGGCACCCCGATCAGGCGACCGAGTTCAACGGTGCCGTCTGGCCCTGCCTGGGCTCCGCCGTCTGGGCCTTGCGCACCACCACCAGCTTCGAAGACGCGATACGCGCGGCAATCGACCTCGGCGGCGACACGGACACCGTCGCCGCGGTCACCGGAGGCCTCGCGGGGGCGTACTACGGGCTGGACGCAATCCCCGCCCGCTGGACCCAGCCACTCCATGTCCCCCTCCCAGGCTTCGACGGACGGGTACTGCACCTGGCAGATCTGCTCCACCTTGCACACCGCCTCGGAGACTGAACCGCAAGCTGTTCTACGAGCGCGATTACACAGACCTCCGCAATGGCGACTACCACGTCCGCACTCTGCTGGAGATCACACTCCATGCTCTGAGGGCCAAGGCACGACGCGAGCTGAGCGCAGTGGTCGGTCCCGCAGACCAGCGCGTGCTTGACCGCACGCTCAACAATCCCTTCGCGCCCCAAGACCTCCCCTGGTGGATGCGTCGAATCGGTGTCTGAACCTCCAGCCGTTCCTGGTTCTGACCGACATCTCCAGGCACATCAGGCCAGAAGCGCTGCCAGCACTGGCCGACATTCGTTCTTCGTTTTCACCTATGCAGCCACCGGACCGAAGACCGCACCCAGCAGACCCCGGGTTCCGGTCTCGGCCAAGGCCATCAGCATCACCGTGGGATAACCGGCCCAGGCCAGCCGGTACTTGATCCGGCCGAGCCAGCCCCGATTGCGTTCGGAGTCGGGGACCTTGATCGAGCCGCAGCCGTCGAACGCCACCGTGCGGAAATGCCGGTAGCGCGCCCCCGGCGTGTGCGGCTGGGCCAGCGGACCGGCCCACGGAGGTGTACGGCGTCGCGCCCCGACCAAACCATCCGCCTCCGCGAAAGCGACACCCCGGGCGTCGTCCTGCGCACCGCCCCCGCCCGCATCGCCGCCCTGCTCCAGCACCTCAAGACCACCGCGAGCTCGCACCCCGGCGCCTGACCGGTACGCGGCCAATCCGCCATCCGTGCTGGGCAGTTGGGTCTTTACTCCCTCCGGATCATGGGGAAGACTGATATACCGCGCCGCGGCCATCAGCCCACCGCGATCCTCTCCCCACGCTCCGCCGCGAGAGCCTCCGGTCCGCGCGCATCGCACGACCCGCCCGGCCCGCCCCCGCGAGACGGTATCTCCCCCCACCCCGGCTCCACCGCCCCGGTGAAGGACACACATGCCACGCTCGACCCTCATCACCCGCGCCTCGGCTGCCGCTGCCCTCGCATGCGCCGCCGTGGCCCTGGTCCTGGTCTTCGCACGCTACGACGCACCCGCCCGGCGCTGGGACATCCTCGCGGCGCTCGGCGCGGCGACAGTCGCTGCCGGCGGGTGGGCGCTTGCCTGCCGTACGGCGCCCCCGCTCAGGACGGCATCTCCGGCCGCCGGACAGGGGACGACTTACTCCCCGCCACCTCTGCCGCGCAAACTCCCGCTCCCCGCCCGTGACGCGGGCAGGGCGACGGGTGCCATCCTCATCGTCCTCACCCCGTTCACACTCACCCGGCTTGCCGCCGGCACCAAGGGCGGCATCCTCAGCGGGCTGCTGATCATCCTCGTCTTCATCGTGACCGTAAAAGCCCTCGGCTTCGCACGCCGCCAGGTGAGCCAGGCCGACATACAGCGCAAGCTGCGCGTCCTGGCCGAGGACGCCGACCGCGGCGAGCTCCACGCCGTACGGGTACGGGTCGGGGAGCCGGTACGCATGCGCTATCTCAAGCGCGGCAGCAAACCGGGCGAGCTGGACGTCACGCAGTTCCACTGGCTCGTCCTGCGGAAAGGCGAGCGCGAGGTCAAGCTGGCCGCTCCTCCCGAGGAGGTGGGCCGGGCCGCCCTGCGGCTTGGCGACCAGGAGGGCTGGCTGATCTGGCCCGAGCGGTGGAAGCTGATCGAGGCGGAGCTCCCCGCGGCCTTCGTCGCCGACAGCGGCGAGATCCTCATGGGTCTCACCGACCCGGACGAGGCCCACCCATACCTGAAGGGCGCCCTCCATACCGCCCCCGGCGACCGGACCATCCGCCGCCTGCCCCGCACCGCGAAGTTCCAGGCCCCTGTTCACACTCCGATACTGGGCGGCGCGCTGCTCGCGGCGCTGCTCACCGCCCCGGTCCTGTACTTCGGCTCTGACGACATGCCGGCCGCGCTGAGCTGGCTTCTGTGTGCCCTTGCGGCGGCCGCGATCGTGATCGGTGCGATACGCGGAACAAGAGAAGCCACCCGGTCCCTCCCGGAGGGCCTGTCCTGGACGGTGGTCGAGGAATCGGACCCGTCTATCGCGTAACCCCGTGTCGAGCACCCACACGCCTGCCGTACGGTCGCCTCATGACTGAACTGGTGTTGCGGGGACGCCAGGTCACGGCGCGCTTAAGAGCCTGTCGGGTGGCCGGTTGATTACGCCGCGATGTAGTCCTCGACGGTGTTGGCTCGTGCAGTCTTGCGAGATGCCCCGGAGCGAAGACTCCAGAGGCGACCGAGATGGAACGCGTGAACACGGTGATGGCAGACTGAAGACGCAACGGGACCCCGGACCTTGGGACGATTCTGGCGAATCACCATCGTCCATCAGGGGTCCCGTCGTGCGTCCAGGCTCTCCCACCAGCACGAATCACCCCCTTGACAGCCCCGCCGATCAGCAAACTTCGCGGCCTTGGGTCTTGCCGACCTGAAAAAGATAATCCGCCCTCTGACCGGAGTACAGGAAGCCGTCAGATTTCCGGCTCCTCCTGCCATTCGATGCACGCAGGCTTTTGCCCCCAGAGAGAAGAAACTCCTTTACCGCCTCACGCACAAGGGGGAGCGGAATTTCTGCCGAGGCAGGAAACTCTCTTGGATTTCCCACAAAGTGGTACACAACCTCTTCCCCCTGACCCTCCAAAGCGCCAGCCGAAAGATAATTCTTGTCATCAATGAAGCTCGCGATCCCGACCTGCCGTTCCTCGTTGACTCCAACCAGGAATTCATGGTCTGGAAATCCCGAAGGGAGAAGTTCGCGCTGCTTGCTATAGAGGGCCGCCATGGTCTCGGACTCCTCCCCGGAGGCAAGGTAATCGATCATCGCATCGACATCCTCGGAGGAATAGATGGCCATGGGCTCACCCGTATGCTGCCCTCTATAAAAAGCCTCAACTTGAATCTTCGTCACTGTCCAGCCATGTAGGGGTGCAAGCGGGTCACGGAAGAGTGGTCCGCCAGAGCAAGGAGCATCATGCGCAAGGTCAACGCCACCCTCTCCATCACCCTCGACGGAGTCGTCCAGGGCCTGGGTCGTCCGGACGAGGACACCCGCGGTGGCTTCACCCACGGGGGCTGGTGCGGCAAGTACAACGACCAGGTCATGGGCATGGAGATGGGCAAGAGCATGTCCACGCCCACGGACAATTTTGAGCCCCTTTAGCCGACGGAAACTACGGGTTCCGGCCCCGGAAAGTTCGGAGGGAGCCCGTGCGGTGCGGCCGTCCCGGAGCACAGCCAGGCGAGATAGCCCGTGAGGCTGCCCTCGTGGTGGAACCAGTCGTCATTCCGACCGGCCACAACGACTGTCCATTCGTTGGGCTGCCCTGCCGTACGCCAGTAGAACTCGTCCCCGTCTATCGAGCCGCCCCACAGCAGCAGCCCTCCCGATTCCGGGAACACAGGGTAGCCACCCAACATTTCCTTCTGCGCCATATCCTCGGCACCGGCGAGATCCTCTCTCTTCGCCTCGACGAATCCCGCTTCGCCTCCTGGGGCCGGAGACGTCACAGTGAGGAATTGCCCGATCTCCAGCCGAGGGTACGACTCCGCCAAAGCGATGTAGTCGTCCGGCAGCCCAGTCCCCAACCCGTCGAAGACCACCTGCCAGTCGATGCGCCGTGGAACCTCGAGACGTTGCGCCATCAGCCCCGGCAACGCAGCCTCTAGGGATTCGATGCTCAACAGCCACCCCCATTTGCGTTCTTGTTGTCTATCCGCACACTACGGCCGCGCCTCATTCGCCTTGCTGCGGGCACGTATCCTCGCCGGACCATGAGCCAAGCCCGAGCTCAAGCTGGGTCTACTGCCCTTCCAGACCTGCGGATCGGTGGGCCAAGCACCTTGTCGACCTCGGTTGATACCGCGTCAAGGAACTCCTCACCGAACAGGCAGATGGACTGTTCCCAGGGGTGGCCAAAGCTGCCCATGCGGAAGTCTTCCGAAAGGAAGACGTAGTAGTCCCCATCGGGGTACGGGCTCAGTGGCCAAGCTGGTTGCCCAGGACCGCCGACCTCGTGCGGAATGAAGCGGTACGAGGTGTGCTGCCAGTCCAGCGCGAACAGAGTGCCCTGCCGGTGAACGCAGGAGGCCAGCCCATGCTCGACCACCTCGACCAGGCGCTCCAGACGCTCGTAGTCCGGATCAACGTCAAGCGCAGCGAGGCTCCAAGCGGCCGACGCGGCAGGTTCCTTGATGGCCGGCCACCTGAGCGCACTCGTACTCGGCCGGAACTGGAACTCCGCGTAGAAGCGGTCCCAGACGCGCCGATACTCAGCCTCTGGCAGCACAGCCACGGGATCTTCCAACACCCATTGATCCTATCGATTGGCCAGACTGTGGGCCGCTGATAAGTAGATCACGAAAGTGCCGACAGAACCTTGAAAACTCAAAGATCCCCATCACTCTGGGGTACGCCGTTGCGTGCGGGGATGCCTGTTCTCAGGGGCCTGCGCCCGCTACGGGCGGTGCAGCTGGATGCTGGTGACCCGGGCCTGGGGGTAGAGGGGCCCTCTTCCAGGGGTGTGTGCAGGGAGTCCTGCACACGGCGCAGCGGGCGAGGTAGAGCGCGGAAGCGGGGCTGTGCGCGGGTGCGGGCGTGACGGTGTACTCGCGTTGTTCGATGACGGTGATGAGGCGTGGCCAGGGGGTGGGGCAGAGGCAGGTGTCCTGGTCATCGGTCGTGGGCCTCCTCGGTGGGTGACTTGGCGGTGCGCCGGTTCGGGTCCCGGCGGATTTCCCGGGCCACCTCGGTGATCTCGTTGTCCCCGTAGGCGGTGCGGATACCCGAGATGGTCATGCTGCCGGCCCCGGCCAGGGATTCCAGGCGATACGGGCGGGCGCCGTGGAACTCCCGCCCGTAGGCGAGGAGTCGGCGGATCTCGGCGTCCGCCGCGGCCTTGCGGGCCCGGGCGTCCTGCAAGGCCAGGAGCAGCGGGTCGGCATCCAGGCCCTCGCGGCTTGGCAGCCTGTCGCCGTCCCCGCCCGGGCCCGAAACCGGCGGCAGCTACCAGCGAGTTCGCGCCTACCTGCGGGAAAAGCGCCTCTCACCTGGACCGGTTTCCGTCAGGCCGCCGACCCCTCGAAGTGTCTCCGGATGGATTCTGCGACACCCCGAAAGCCTCACGGAGAGCAAACAGATACGACTCAAGGCGGTGCAGGCCCACTGCCCGGAAGTGGACGTCCTCACCGGGCATGTCCTTCGCCCGAATGCTCACCGAGCGCGAGGGCGAGCGACTACCGGAACGGCTCGACGCCGTCCGGCAAGACGACCTGCCCACCCTCCACACCCTCGCCGCAGGCATCGATCGCGACCGGGACGCCGTCATCGCTGGCCTCACCCTGCCTTGGAGCTCCGGCGTCGTCGAAGGTCAACCGGATCAAGATGCTGTCGAGTAGCCGGGGGCATCACAGCCCCCGGCTCTCACGGAACCGTACGTAACAATCTCTCGTTATACGGCTCTTGTTGCCCTGGTCACCAGACGACGGGGACGCTCGGCACCCAGGCCCAGTGAGCGAAGAACCGAGGCCGCCTTTCGACGGTTCTGTTCCACGCGTCCTGCGCCTTCTTGCGCCCTCGCAGCCGTTTGTACTTCTTGCGGATCCAGCGCATCAGGTAGGCATTGATGCGCCCCAGAAGGGGATAAAGCGCCGATCGGTAGAAGGC
>NZ_JBHVEE010000197.1:0-13383 GCF_042802415.1 Streptomyces sp. NPDC057486
GCCAAGACCGCCCCGCACCCAAACCCACCCCGCTACAATCCCCACACCCAAGCCGTTGACCAGCAGTAATGGAAAAGTACGGCTGGAGTACTAGCTAGGTCGCCGTCTCACGTCGACGGTGCAGTCGGTCAGTCTCACGGCCGTGACATTTCCTCAGGGCGCGGTCGGTCAGGTGAGTCACAGGCCCACTTGGTGGAGGCTGCACGGACACCCATTCCGCCGACCGCACGGTCGATGTTCGGCCCAGCCGGGGTGTGACCGGCCTCCGGACCTCGTCCCCCGGGGGTGAGCGTCGGTTCACCGGTCAGGCGGGGGTGAGGTGGCCGCCGTTGCGTGCGCCTTCCGGGGTGAGTCCCGTCCAGCGGCGGAAGGCGCGGTAGAAGGAGTTGGTGTCGTCGTACGCGAGGAGGTAGGCGACCTGGGAAGTGGGGAGGGACCGGTCCGCGAGGTAGCGGCGGGCGAGTTTCTCTCGGGTGTCACTGAGGACGGCCTGGTAGCTGGTGTCCTCTGCTCGCAGTTGTCGCTGGAGCGTGCGGGAGCTGAGCATGAGCTGCGCGGCGATGGCGTTGATGGAGCTCTCGCCGGCGGGCAGGCGCTCGTGGAGCGCGGCCCGCACCCGGTCGGCCGTGGTGGCGGACGCTTCGAGATCGGACAGGCGGCGGCGCAGTTCCGGTGCGAAGAAGTCCCACATGGACTCGTCCTCGGTGAGGAACGGCAACGAGGCGTCCTCGGCGGAGAAGGTGACGGCGTCGGTCTTGCCTTCGCGGATCTGCGTGCCGAAGTAGGAGGTCGTCTCAGCTGAGGGCTGCGGGGCGCGGCGCATGGCGACGCGGGTCGGGTGCACCTCGCGCCGCGTGCCGATGCGTGCCAGTGCTACCCAGAACGCGAGCTCGGCGGAGACAAACAGTGGGGGCGGGGGCGGCCCCTCGGGCCAGTTGACTGCGATCGTCAGGCCGGTGCGGTCGAAGGTGACGCGGAGGTTCAATGGGCCGATGAGCGGCTTGAACGCGGCGATGCGCTCGGCCGCGGTGCGCAGGTTCGCGCTGCACAGCGCCGCGAAGATCGGCGGATTGAATGCCTCGACGGACAGAGCCCGCCCGATCCTCGCCGCCAGGTCGGGATCCGCGGCCTCGGCGTCGAGCGCGTCCCAGAACCGGTAGTACTCCTCGACCGTCATCGAGACCTGGCCGTGCGCGAAGACGCCGGCCGGGAGCTGCGCCCGCCGCAGCACGCGGGCAAGGGAGATTCCGAGGTCGTGCAGGAGCGCACGGGCCCCCGGGTCCAGGGTGAACCGGTCTGATGCCATGAATCGAGGGTAGTTGCCCGCATGCGGCGGCGGGGATGCCGTGTGCGCCATTCGGCACGCAGAAGGCGCCATTCGACGATGGCGCGAATAGCAAGAGGGAAGGCGCCTTTCGCTAGTTCTTTGTCGTGATTCTCCGCCTAGCGTGGAAGCCACGAGCCACCGCAGCGGTGGACACGGCGAAGGATCGGAGACGACCATGACCAGGACCATCCTCATCACCGGCAGCTCGAGCGGCATCGGCCGGGCGGCCGCGAAGCACTTCCACGAGCAGGGCTGGAACGTGATCGCCACGATGCGCAGCCCCGAGCGGGAGACCGAGCTCACTGCGCTGGACAACGTACTCGTCACCCGGCTCGACGTGCAGGACTCCGCCTCGATCACTTCGGCCGTCGACGCCGGCCTGGAGCACTTCGGGCGGATCGACGTGCTGCTCAACAACGCGGGGTACGGCGCCTACGGTCTGCTGGAGGCGATCCCGATGGACAAGGCCCGCCGGCAGTTCGACGTGAACGTCATGGGCCTGTTGGAGACGACCAAGGCCGTCCTGCCGCACCTGCGCGCGAACGGCGGCGGCACCGTCATCAACATCTCCTCCATCGGTGGCAAGGTCACCTTCCCGCTCGGCACCCTGTACCACGGCACCAAGTTCGCCGTCGAAGGACTGAGCGAGGCCCTGCACTACGAACTCGCCGCGATCGGCGTCAACGTCAAGCTCGTCGAGCCAGGCATCGTCAACACCGACTTCGCCGGCCGCTCCTTCGACTTCACCAACGACGAGTCCCTCGCCGAGTACCAGAAGTTCGTCCATGCGTTCCTCACAGCGCAGGAGCAGCTGACCGTCGCCGGCGACGAACCCGACGTCGTCGCCGAGACCGTCTACCGGGCCGCAACCGACGGCACCGACCAGCTGCGCTACCCGGCCGGCCCGTACGCCACCGAGCTGATCGCCACCCGTGCCGCCGCCGACGACGCCACTTTCATCGGCGGCATCAAGACCCAGTTCGGTATCTGACTCAGCAGGCACCGACGACCCCGCACTCTGTCTGTCGATGAGGACTCCCATGACCACCACCAAGACCGCCATCGTGACCGGCGCCTCCTCCGGCATCGGCGAAGCGACCGCCCTCAAGCTGATCGGCCTCGGCTACACCGTCTACGGAGCGGCCCGCCGCACCGACCGCCTGCACAAGCTCTCCGAACACGGCCTGCGTCCGCTGGCGATGGACGTCACCGACGACGACTCCATGCGCAGCGGAGTCGACCGCGTCATCTCCGAGACCGGGCGCATCGACGTCCTGGTCAACAACGCCGGATACGGCTCGTACGGCGCCCTGGAGGACGTCTCGCAGGACGAGGCCCGCCGCCAGTTCGACGTCAACGTCTTCGGCGCCGTCCGCCTGACCCAGATCGCCCTGCCGCACATGCGTGCCTGCCGCAGCGGGACGGTCGTCAACATCACCTCGATGGGCGGGAAGGTCTACACCCCGCTGGGCGGCTGGTACCACGGCACCAAGTTCGCCCTCGAAGCCCTCAGCGACTGCCTGCGGATCGAGGTCAAACCCTTCGGTATCGACGTCGTCGTCATCGAACCCGGCGGCATCCGCACCGAGTGGAGCGGCATCGCTGCCGACCATCTGGAGAAGTCCTCCGCCTCGGGCGCCTACGCCGGCCAGGCCGAGGCCGTCGCCGCCTCCATGCGCTCCGAGGCCATGGTCAAGCGCATGTCCCCGCCCACCGTCATCGCCGACGCCATAGGCAAGGCCGTCACAGCACGTCGGCCCAAGACCCGCTACGCCACCGGATTCAGCGCCCGCCCGCTCATCGGCCTGCGGCGCCTCCTGCCCGACCGCGCCTTCGACACCCTGGTCTCCCGGTCCATGGGCCTTCCCCGCTGACCCCCCCGAGACGGTCCGCCCTGAGCGGACCCGCGCCGCGGGCGGCGGGCCGCGGACGGCCTGGACCGGGGCGACGCCTGCACCGCGCCCCACCATCACCCTTCCCACTGAAACCCTCCCCGGGCACCCCTCACCACCAGGAGAACTCGTGCGCGTCATCGTCTTCGGAGCGTCCGGAATGATCGGGCACGGCGCCCTGCGTGCCTGTCTGCGGGACGACACGGTCACCGAAGTCCTCGCGGTCGTCCGAACCCCCCTGGACGTGGCCCATCCCAAGCTGCGGCAGATCGTCCACGCCGACTTCACCGACTACACGGCAATCCAGGACCAGCTCACCGGCCTGGACGCCTGCTTCTACTGCCTCGGTGTCTCCGCCGTGGGCCGCACCGAAGCCGAGTACACCCGCGTCACCTACGAGTACGCACTGGCCGCCGCACACGCCCTGATCGCCGCGAGCCCGAACCTGACCTTCGTGTACGTCTCCGGCGAGGGCACCGATCCCACCGGCAGGAGCCGGCAGATGTGGGCCCGCGTCAAGGGCCGTACGGAGAACGACCTCCGGGCACTGCCCATGATCGCGTACATGATCCGTCCCGGCTTCATCCAGCCGGTCGACGGCGCTGTCTCCCGGACCTCGCTCTACCGCGGGCTCTACCGCGCCACCGCAGTCATCCACCCGCTGCTCAAGCGCCTCTTCCCCCAGCACATCAGCACCACGGACGCCGTCGGCCGCGCCATGCTCGTCGCTTCCCGGCCGGGCAGCAACGCTCCCGCCGTCCTGCGCAACCCCGACATCAACGACCTCGCCACCGCAAGGAGATGAAGGATATGACGATGTCACTCGGCCTGCCTCTCGTTGATCAAGGAGCCTTGGCGCAGCCATCGGACGAACGCGAAAGCCCAGGTCACGAAGAGGAGGAGCAGCAGCACGAGCGCCAGGAGCCAGGGGCAGGACGACACCAGCCACCCCCACAGACGACGTGAACGAAACCGCCCCATCTCTCCCGCCGCCAGCCGGAGTTCATTCCCACCCAGCCCGAACCCAGCGATCACGTTCGGAAAGCGGATGGCTTCTTACACAAGGTCACTGGCGCACCCGGGCGCCCCTCTTCCTAAGGGCTGTCCCGTAATCCCTGGCGGATCAGCGCGCGGCGTCAGATGCGGTGCATCGCAAGGCGGAGAAGCGTCCTCATACTGGATGTATTCGGGCGTTCCGACAACGCAGCGAGGTGCCGTAGCCGGCGTCGTGCGCCCGCCAGGGATTACGGGACAGCCCTTAGGCAAGCGGATGCAGTTCCGCCACGGCGAACGGCCCCTGTTCGCCGTGGCCTGGAGTGCGGCTCCGGGTGAAGACCTGCCGCAGACACATCCGGAAACAAGGGGCGGGACACCTCCCACGGAGGCGTCCCGCCCAGGTTACGAGTCGGCGGCCGGTTCAGCCGATGCCGATGGCGAAGGTGTGCAGTCCCGACAGGTTTGGCAGTTGCACGGCTTCGACCGTCTTACCGGCGGTCAGCTGCACACTGTTGTAGTACACACGGTACTCGTAGCCGTGATTGGCCGGGCCGGATTGGGTGTTCCGGTAGGTGGTGGTGATGACCGGTTGGGCACCGAACTCTGTGGGTGTGTCGGTGAGCCAGTTCGGGAAGCCGAGGGTGCCGGTCGAGGTGGTTCCGTCGGTGTAGAAGACGGTGACCGTGCCGGAGGAGGAGCCAATGCCGGCACCCAGGAACGCCAGTTTCGCGCCGCTGCCGGAGATCTG
The DNA here is from genome assembly GCF_042802415.1 of Streptomyces sp. NPDC057486. NCBI lineage: Bacteria > Bacillati > Actinomycetota > Actinomycetes > Kitasatosporales > Streptomycetaceae > Streptomyces > Streptomyces sp. NPDC057486. Next base: position 4,964 of record NZ_JBHVEE010000197.1, read on the forward strand.
GATGATCTGCCCGGAGGCGGTGGTGTTGTCGTTGGTCCCGGAGGCCGCGCTCGGCCAGGTGAATGTGGTGTTGTTGTACGTCAGCGCCGCCCCGGCCTTCACCCCGGCCGCCGACAGGGCCTGCGCGGAGTAGCTGTTGCCGTAGCCGTCGAAGTTGCCGGGCGTCGGGTTGGAGTCATCCGTGATACCGATGTTGTTGAAGGTCGCGGCGAGGTTCGAGTACGCCACAGGTGTGGTCAGTGGCGCCGTGGTGTTGCCGGGCCCACCGGTGTAGGCCACTGACACGGAGCTGGTCTGGGGTCCGTGGGCCGCATCAGCGGCGATGTTCACGGCCCAGGAGGCCGTCGCGGTGGCCTTGGGGGCGATCGAGCCTACGGTGGCCGTCGTTGTGGGCGTGGTCCAGCCGGTCGGCAGCGTGATGGTCGCCGTCGTCCCGGCCATCGTGGTCGTGCCAGGGTTGGTGATGGAAGCGGTCAGCGTCACGGTGCCGCCGCGTGTGGCGAAGCGGTTCTTCGACGACAGCGTCACATGTGGAGAGGTGGCCAGGGTGCCGGTGGTGAAAGTGCCGACGGCGTCGGCGGTTCCAGGCCCGCCCTTTGCTGTGACGGTGAAGGTGGCGTTCGCCGAGGACCTCGGGATGCCGGTGATGCCGCCGGTGTCGGGGTTGAGCTTCAGGCCCGCCGGCAGGGCGCCGGAGGTGACGGTGTAGCGGCTGGTTCCGGGGGCATTGGTGGTCAGCCGTGCCTCGTACAGAACACCCGCGCTCAGCGCGGGCAGGCCCCGCGTGGTGAACGCCGGGGTGGGCGCTACGACGGACTGGGCGGCGCCGACGGGATTGCCCTTGGCGTCGAGCTGCTGCAGAGACCATTCCTTGCCCGGCTTGACGACCGTGAGATGCCAGTCGGTGGACTGGTCGCGGAAGCGCTCCCTCTGTGCCTCGGTGAAGGCGCCGAGGTTGCGCGCCGTCTCCCACTGCTTGATCGCGTCGAGTACTCGCTTGCCGTTCTCACCACCCTCGGTGAGGCCGGCCACCGAAGACTGGAAGCCGGCGCCGGCGTTCAGGCCGGCACCCCGCGCCAGCTTGCCCTCGATGCTCAGCAGGCTCTCCGAGCCGTGCAGGCTGATCCAGCCCAGCATCCCCGGAAGGAAGTTGTCCCGATAGAACTTGTTATTGATAAAGACCTGGTTCATGCTGGTGGAGCCCACTTCGCCCCAGCTCGCCCGGGTGAGCGCGTCCCACGTGTTGGACGTCATCCGGCTCGTCTCGGTAATGAAGCCGTCCTTCGCCCGCGTCTTCTCGTAGGTGCCGTTCACCAGCCGGGCTACGCCGTAGGAGCCCCAGCCGGACTCCGAAGCCGACTCCAGGCCGTCGTAGGAGTTGGACATGATCCCTGTGCTGTTCCAGGTGTCGGACAGCCGGGTGGAGATCTCCTCGATGATGCCGCGCCCGCCGGTCGCACCGCCATACTGATTGACGATCATACGGGCCGCGCGGTCGCCTGCGGCGTGGCTGGAGGCGACAGAGCCCCACCGGGCGCGGCGCACTCCGGCAAGGACCCACTCGGATCCCACGTGCTCGGCTGTGCTGTATTCGATGAACTCGTCACCGATGCGGAGCGTACGGCCGTGCAGTCCGTCGGCGAGCAGTGCGTTGGAGTCGAGGTAGAGCGTGGTGTCGCCGGGGGTCAAGGGGCGGGTCAGCGAGGCGCGGCCCCCGGTCGCGAGCCGGTCGTCAGGCGTCGGTACGACGTAGCGGTCGTTGGTGCTGACGAAGTCCGAGATGGTGTGCACTCCGACCCGGACACCGTTGGCCTTGGCGATGTCCACCGCTGCTGCGGCCCCGGCGTCGCTGCCGCCCAGGCTGGAATTGAACTGGTAGTGCCCGGTCGACTGCCATGGCCCGACTGCGTTGGGCAGGGAGTAGATGTAGTCGATCCCGGCTGCCTTGGCGAAGCGGGCCGCGTCCGGGATGGTGTCGCTGCGCAGATCGCCGAGCACGAGGAAGGACTGGCTGCTGGCCTGGGCAGTCTTCTGCCACTGGCCGTTCTGTGTCGGGTACGGCAGGTTCTCCCCGGTCGCGATGTTCGACAGCACGGTCGGGGTCAGCTCGGGCAGGGCGCCGAAGAGAGCGATCTTGGAGCCGACGACCTGCCCGTTGTCGCCGGGCAGCGGGCCGACCGGGATCGGGTAGCCGTCGATGTTGTTTCGCTGGCGTTCCTTCGTGTAGTCGTAGGTGAAGGCCCGCAGCACCGAACCCCATGCGGTCTTGCCCGCGGCGCTCCATTCCTCGACCCCGTGGGGGAGAGCGACTTGCAGGTCAGAGGGGTTGTCCTCGACCTCGCTCTCCCAGCCGAACTGCTGGTACTCCTGCGGCCAGGCGCCTTCGGTCCGATCGGTCAGCGGCCTCAACCCGATGGCGAAGTCGTTGTCGCGGACCACGCCGACGGTCTGACCGATGGTCTGGGTGATGGAGGTCGGCAGCGGACCCCACAGCAGCGTCTGCACATCTGCTCCGGCGGGGCCCTCGACCTTCACCGCCTCGAGCGTGCTGTAACCGGCCTTGTTCTTCACCTTCACGACGATCTTGAACCCGACCTTCTTGTTGGTGAAGGTGAGGAGACCGCGGTGGCTCCCGGAGCGGGTCACCTTGGTCGGCCGTTCCTGCTTGCCGTTGATCACCAGGCTGACCAGCGGGGCGGACTTGTCGTGTGCCAGGTGGTCGGCTCCGGTCCGGGAGTCCTTGAGACCGGTCACGGTCCCGGTGGAATCCAGGTGGATGGTCAGGTATCCGGCAGAGATCTCTATTGCGGCGTTCTTTCCGAACGTCGATGTCCCGATGGGCCTCGTATCAGCGCCCTCCGCGACGCCGGCTGGCACGGTGACCACCAGGCCGACGGTCAGCGCCAGCGCACTGGCTCTGACAGCAGCGCTCCACATGCGCGTAGGTCTCATCTTTTCTCCTTCCCGCCTCTGTCGGCGGCGTCGCGCCCAGGGAGGCCGGTCCTCCCGGGGTGTGAGGTGCGAAAGGATGTACACCCGCGGCAGACAACGCCTGCTCCGGTCCGGAGTGGGCAAATCCCTTGGTGGTGGACGACACGGATCAGAGCTGTACGACCTGTCCGGTGCGCCGGGACTCCTCGGCGGCGAAGACCACATGGTGGCTGTCGCGGCTCTCGCGGGCGCCGGAGAGCAAGAGTTCGGATCAGCGTCCGGTCCAGTGGGGCTCAAATACAGGATTCGGCCGCTGATCTGCGGGTTCGTAGGGGTGCCAACTGGCGATCTGGCATTCGTTATTGAGTCCACCGAGGACCGCTGTGCGGCGGACGCAGTGCTCGGCGAGGTCGATGGGGCGCGGAGGTCCGGCTTCAGCCTGCGATGGACAGAGCTGGCTCAGTGCGCGGTGAGGCCGGTGCCCGTTGTAGTGCTCCAGGTAACTGCTGAGGGTTCGGTGCAGGTGCCGTTCGTTGAGGATGAGAGACCGGTCGAGGATCTCGCGGCGCAGGGTCGGTCAGATCTCCCCGCCCCATGACCATGCCAACGACTCGAGACGGCAACAAGATCCGCCAGACAGGCCCTAACGGAGATGCCTACCGACTCAGCTGAGGTCGGCGGTGGTGCTGGTGCTGACCTCTGGCTCGTCGACGACCAGGTTGCCGGCCCCCTCGGGGGTCACAGTGTGGTCGGACTTGCCGTCGACGAGCCGACCTTGCACCGTGCGGCCGCGGGTGGTGTGCAGCTTGAACTGCACATCCCACTCACTCGGCCAAGCGTTGTAGAGAATCGCGTCCTCGTCGGCGCCGGGGTGCAGCAGCATCGATTGGAGGGCCATCTTAGCGATGGCGTAAGGCTCCCCCCCGGGTTCACCGTCGCCGGCCCCGGGACCGAAGCCGGCGTAGCGCCAGGCCCCGGTACGGAACGCGGCGACGGTCTGGAACTTCGCCTCCGCGGTCAGTCCGAGGTAGGCCGCGTGGATGGCGTCGTGCCGCCAGTCCTGGGTTCCGTCGGTCGGGTACTTGCCGCGCCGCTCCTGGTAGGAGGCGACGGCGAGGTCGAGGTGAGGCTGACCGGCGCCGAACAACCGCATCGGGAAGATCGGATAGAGGTTCTGGTTATTGGTGTCGGTGCCCAGGAAGACGTCGTGGGCTGTCTTGAGCCGGTCACCCGGCCCCCACGAGGTGTCGTTGTCGTGCGCGTTCTTGCCCACCGGCAGGTTGGGGAGGCGGTCCTCCACCTCGGCCCAGTAGGCCCGGTCACCGGGAGTTGTCAGCGACGTCGGCAACGTCTGCAGCTCGCCAAGGATCCGGTGGAGACCCGCCGTGTCGGCGGCGGGGTTGTGCAGGTTTCGGTCGCCCTCACCCGAGTACATCGGGTACATGTCGATCGTTCCGTGGTTGTGGTGCCAGTGTGTGTCGTAGAACCTCACAACCTCGCGAGCCACCGGCAGCAGCTTCTCGCGGGCGAACTTCGTGTCGCCGGCGTAGGAGAAGTGGTCGAGCATCATCGTGACGATCTCGACGTTGCTCGCGTAGAGCCAGCGGGTCCAGCTGCCGGCGAACCAGTTGTCGGCATGGCCCGTGCGGTCCCAGCCATACTCGCCCCCGACAGCCTGGCCCCACAGGCCCATCACCTCGGGCCACATTGCCCCCTGCGTAGCGGGCAGCTCGACGCTGGAAGGCTCCTCGACGGTCGGTTTGCCCCAGAACGCCTGGACCCTCGCCTTGGCCAGCGGCAACGACTCGGCGTACTGGTCGAGGTAGGAATGCATCAGATCGAAGTCGCCAGACGCGAGCATGTTCCAGTAGGCGAATCTCTGGTTGAACCCGTGATAGCTGTTCCACTTGCGGAAGTCGGCATCGTCAGGGCGCCCGGGGGCGAAGAGCGAGCCGTTGAAGCGGATCGGCATCGCGGGAGTCCTGCCCGCGATGGCCTGGACGTACCGCGTGTGCAGCCAGCCCTTGGTGACCTTGTCCGCGTCGGCGTCGCCGGTCGCAAAGATGTACGAGCGGTTCCAGAACTGGTCCCACCACCTGCGCTGGGCGGCGCGTAGCAGGTCGATGGGTGTGCGCGCGCTCTCGCCGGCCAGGTCACCGATCTCTTTCTCCCACCTCTTCTGCCACCTCGGGGACTGGTCGATGCTCGAGTGCAAGGTGATATCGAGCCGGTGCGACGTGTCGCGGTCGGAGCGCAGATCGGAGGCGGAGGCGCTGGCGAAGCCCTCACCGCGAACCTGCCCCCCGAACGTGCGACCGGTGAGCGGGTCGTGGTGGATGCCCGGGTCGAGCTTCTGCAGGCGCATGATCTCGTCGTACGCCGACTCGTCGTTGTGGTGTGCCCACGTGATGGTCCCGGGTCGGTCCAGGACCCGGTCGGCGTGGACCTTCGGCTGGACGCCCACGTAGCCGTCCTCGGAGCTGACCAGGTCGTAGAAGGTGAAGTTGTTGAGCGACGGGGACGGGTTGTCCTGGGGCCGGAGGTTGGTGAAGTGCACGTCCATCGTGAACGCGCCAGGCGCGTCGCTCTCAACGTGGATCGTCTGCTCGTCGGCGCCGACCCAGACCCTGGTGGTGATCACCGGGTCGCTGCCGGCGGTGATCACGACCTCGCTCTCGTGGAGCCTGAGCTCTTGACGGAACTCGCCGGAGTCGAAGGGGTTGGGGGAGAAGGTGATGTCGAGCCGCCCGAGCTTGGCCAGCCGGACGTTCTCCTCCCAGGCGTCGCCTGCGGCGAGCAGCAGCCGCAGTTGGTTGCCCTCGACCCACACATTGGCGGCCTGCACACCGTTCCCGATCGGCATCGAGCCCGTGACGTCGGCGCTCTTCGACGTCCAGACCTCGTTGTAGGCGGGGAGCAGACGGTCTACGACGGTGGCAGCCAGCTCCTTCTTCCCGGCGGTCTGCATCGCGACGGAAGCGCCGGTGGCTCCTGCTGCCGGCTGTGCGCCGACCGCAGACAGGGTGCCGGCAGGCAGCATCGCGGCTGCTAGCCCACCGGCTGTTCGGCGGAGTATGGCTCTCCTCGGGGTTTGCTGGGAACTGGGTGCGGGCTCCGAGAATTGCATGATGCTTCTCCCATGACCTCTCGATGGACATTGCATGGACCGGCCGGTCGTGCCGGTCAGCCTTCGTGGCGCCGCCGACCAGGCCGCGCACGAACTGCTTCTGAAACGCGAGGTAGAAGGCCAGGACCGGTAGTGTGGCCAGACAGCATGAAGGCGAACACCGCCCCGAAGTCCTGCTGGTAAATGCCGATGGTGCGCAGCACGTGGCGCACGCCCCTCGGCGTACGCCACGTGCAGTTGCTTTCAGCGTGACGGTGATCCACCGCGCACGTCCGGCTCGAACGGGCTAATCGGCGACGTCGATCTCATAGTCGCGCTGTGCGCGCGGCTGGCCGGAGTTCTGGTATGCCGTGATCGTGAACCGCGCTGTTCCCGTCTTGGTGGGCGTACCCACGATCCCTCCGGTGTCGGCGTTGAGCACGAGACCCGAGGGCAGAACCCCCGAGGTCACCGCGTATCGCTTGGTCGCCGGCGTGTTGGTCTTCACGGTCGCCTCGTACAGGGCACCCTTGGCCGCCGCGGGCAGTGGTCCGGCGTCGAGCTTCGGGGTCGGAGCGACAACGGCCTGGGGGTTGCCGACCGGCCTGCCGTCAGCGTCCAGCTCCTGCAAGGACCAACGCTTGCCCTGCTCGACCACGGTCAGGTGCCAGTTCGTCGACAGGTCGCGGAACCGCACCCGCTGCTCCGCGGTGAACGCACCCAGGTTGCGGGCCGTCTCCCATTGCTGGATGGCTTCGAGCAGTCGCGTCGTGTTCTCCCCTCCCGACACGAGGCTGGAGACCGAGCTCTGGAAACCTGCCCCGGCGTTCAGACCGGCGCCTCGAGCCAGCTTCCACTCCATGGTGAGCAGACTGTCCGAGCCCTTGAGGCTGATCCAGCCGAGCATTCCGGGAAGGTAGTTCGCCTGGAGGTACTTGTTGTTCTTGAACACCTGCTCCATCGAGGTGCTGCCGACCTCGCCCCAGCTGGCCCGGGTCAGCGCGTCCCAGGTGTTCGACGTCATCCGGCTGGTCTCGGAGATGAATCGATCCTTGGCATCGATTCGCCGGAATGTCCTGTTCACGAGGTGAGCCATGCCGTAAGCGCCCCAGCCGGACTCCGATGCCGACTCCAGGCCGTCCCACGACATACCGGTGATGCCGGTGTTGTTCCACGCGGTGGTCAGCCTGTCGCTGATCTCGTCGAGGACGGCATGGTTACCGATCGCGCCGCCGTAGCTGTTGGCCACGACTCGGGCGGCGCGGTCGCCCGCAGCGTGTGAGACCGCGACCGATCCCCATCGCGCGCGCTGCACACCGGTCAGCTTCCACTCCTTCCCGACCTGCTCGGCGGCTCCGTAGCTGACGAATTCGTCCCCAATGCGCAAGTAGCTGTGGTGCACTCCCGCAGCAAGCAGCGCGCCGGAGTCGAGGTACACGGTGGTGTCGCCTGCCGTCAACGGGCGGGTGAGCGAGGCTCTGCCCCCTGTCACGAGCCGGTCGTCGGCGGGTGGCGTGAGGTAGTCGTCGCGCGGGAACCAGGACCAGTTGTAGGGCTCGTCGCCGGTGCTGACGAAGTCCGACAGGGTGTGTACGCCGAGCTGTACGCCGTTGGCCTCGGCGATGTCCACGGCTGCCGCGGCCCCGGCGTCGCTCCCGCCCAGGCTCGAGTCGAACTTGTAGTGGCCGCTCGACTCCCATGGGCCGTAGTTGCTGGTAAGTGAGTAGATGCGGTCCATACCGGCTGCCTTGGCGAATCGGGCCGCCGCCGGAATATTGTCGGTCTGCAAGTCGCCGAGCACGAGCCACGATTGGCTGCTCGCTTGTGAGGCCTTCTGCCACTGACCGTTCAGCCTTGGGTAGGGCAGCTTCTCACCTGCCGCGATGTAGGACAGGATCGTCGGCGTCGCCTCAGGCGAAGCTCCGAAGAGTGCCATCTTGGAACCGGCGACCTTGCCGTCGCGGCCGGGCAGCGGCCCGACCGGGATCGGATAACCGTTTACCTTGCGGTGGCGTTCCTTGGTGTAGTCGAAGGTGAAGGCGCGCAGTACTGAACCCCAGGGGGTCACGCCTGCCGCGCTCCACTGCTCCAAAGAACCCACGCTCACGTGGTCCGGGTCGTGGTCAACCTCGCTCTCCCAGCCCAAGTCCTGGTACTCCTGCGGCCAGGCGCCTTCGGTACGGTCGGTCAGCGGACGGAGCCCGATGGCGAAATCGTCGTCGCGGACCACGCCCACCGCTGTGCCGACCGTCTCGGAGATCGACGTGGCCAGTGGGCCCCACAGCAGAGTCTGCACATCGACGTCCTTCGGCGCGTCGACGGCGACCACCTCGAACGTGCTGTAGCCGGCCTTGCAGACCACCTCCACCTGAATCGTCCAGTC